>JAGFCB010000321.1 GCA_022394775.1 Candidatus Poribacteria bacterium | reverse complement strand
ATAATGCGACTGATTTTATCCAATTCTTTTACAGCGGCAGTCGCAAAACTAATATCAAAGAAGTCGTCTCGATTGCGATGTCGTTTTCTTAGAACGGCTGTCACTTCTTCAGCGGCTTTTTCGATGGAATCGTTGTCTACTGCTCTGATGTTGATATAATTGATATGGCGTTTGCCTTTGAATCTGTCTTGTGCGGTGGTTAGAGGTATGAACACGATGTCGTCCCAGCTGAATCCGTATTGAAGGCTTGTGCCGCGTTCAGCCATAACACCGAGGATGCGAAATCGGTCAGGTCTTCCACCTTGCAGTGAGAGTCTGATTTCTGTGCCAATCGGATTTTGGTTTCCGAACAGTTCAGCTGCGACTTCTCTACCGAGTACACAGACTTTTCTACGGTCGCTGAATTCATCCTCCGAAAAGAAACGTCCGTGCTGAATTTGCCATTGCATCCCTATAGGGAAATAAGAATTGACACCATCATACTCCGTCCATTTTGTAGCACCACCTTCAGCCTGTGCGAGTACTTCATTACTAATACTCGGTATCACAGATGCAACAGACGGACATTCGGCTTCAATAGCTAAAACATCTTCGTATGTCAGGTGTTCACCGCTACGGTTTGGAAATACGCGGTCGCCGCGCCAGATCCATGGATTCCGACGGAGGAAAAAATGACCGCCATACTTTTCAAACTCTTGCATGACGATGCGTTTCGCACCATCACCGATAGCGAGCATTGCCAGCACAGCAGCGATACCAATGACGATACCGAGCATTGTGAGTGCCGAGCGCAATTTTTCTTGGAGAATAACCGCAAGTCCGGTTGAAAATCCTTCGTATAGTTCCAATTCTCCGCACCTCTTCGCAATGCATGTTAAAGTATTAGGTTAGATGGATATAGTCAAGTTGTTTTGAGATAAAATTGCTTGAATAGTTTGATGAAGAAAATATCTTCAAACGTACCACTGTGCTTGTGCTCTGAAGAACTGCGCATAGAGTCCATCATTTGCTAATAACGTCTCATGATCCCCGTCTTCAACAATTGTGCCGTTATCAAGGACAAGGATGCGATCACAGGTGCGGACTGAAGACAAGCGATGCGAAATGATGAGGGATGTCCGTCCGGCACTGCGTTGAATAAAGCGTTCATAGATCGCCTGTTCGGCTAATGGGTCGAGTGCCGCAGTTGGTTCGTCAAGGACAACCAGCCATGGGGTTTCCCGCATAAAACCCCTGGCGGTCGCGATGCGTTGCCACTCACCACCAGAGAGATCGCGCCCCCCAAAAGTCGGTCCTAACACAGTTTCATAACCCTCATTGAGTCGATCAATAACCGAAGCTGCACCGCCTGCGGTTGATGCTACTTCCATACGTTCGGGATGTTCGAGGTCGCCAAAGATAATATTCTCGCGTGCGGTCAGGTGATAACACGTGAAATCTTGG
This sequence comes from Candidatus Poribacteria bacterium, assembly GCA_022394775.1. GTDB lineage: Bacteria > Poribacteria > WGA-4E > WGA-4E > WGA-3G > WGA-3G. Next base: position 11,075 of record JAGFCB010000321.1, on the reverse strand, counting down.
AACACTGCACTGCAATGCGTCAGCCACTGCTGACGATTTTCATCATTCAACGGTATATCATCCAGACGTATTACACCCGCTTGTGGTCGGTATAACCCAAGCAGCAGGCGTGCCAATGTGGATTTCCCCGCACCGTTGGGTCCAACAAGTGCCACCCGCTCCCCTTTATTCAATGTCAGGTTTACGTGCTGAAGCACTGGTGCTTGTGCATTTGGATAGAAAAACGAAACATTTTCTATCTGCAGATATGAAGGTTCCTGTGCAGCAGCCAAATCAGGGGCTTTCTGAGATGTTGAAGGAGCTTTGCCCACTGTTTTTGTGTCGAGATCCAAAAACGAGTACAAATCTCCTGACAAACGCCGCATTTCGTCGGCAATCAATAAGAAATAACCGGCGACGTTGTCCCAGATGCCGTCTAAGTTGACGATGGCACTGATAGCAGCGATATATTTACCTACGGTAAGTCCGCCACGAAAGACCGCCAGCAACAAAAGAATAAGCGAACAGGCGTACAACAAGGCACGTGAAATCCCAATCATAAGATGCGCTAAAAATTTACGCCGTTCAATTGCCTGCTGTTTTTCTATGAGCTCTCTCCATAACTTTCGCCAGCGTTCTATCCATAAGTCCTGGGCTTGATATAATCGAACTTCCTTACCCGCACCCCGATCCGTCAGGATGCCTTCTAATGCATCTCGTTCTCGTCTCTGTGGTGTCTGTTCCACATCAAGGCTGTAAGCATCGACAGCAAAGCGTGAGCCACTCCACCAAGACGCTATACCGGTCACCATAGGCAACAGTGCTAACAACGGATGGAGACCCCACAACACGATACCAAGCGCGACGACACTGATTAATTGTTGAAGACTGTCAACAATCCACCAGACAATTTCTTCGAGTTCATCACCGGACATAGTGCGCGCTCGCGCCAGCGCATTTTGGAATTCTGGTGTCTGGAACTCGATCAATTCCATTGTATTGGATTTCCGCGCGATACCCTCACTAATCCAGATTTCGATGTTTTCTCTGACATTGAGGCGTAAGGGTTCTCGTAACTGGTCTGCAAGCGTACTATAGATTTGTAGACCGAGCAGACCGAGCAACCACGGGACAACCTGCCGCCACCAACCGGTATCACCTATAGCAGCGGTGATTGCGTTGACCAAGTGTTCCGTCACGAAAAACTCGCCTACAGGTAGAACACCGAGGGATAGTGTGAGAAGCATCATCCCCGAAAGTGAGAGCGCGCCACTCCGCCAGACAATCGCAAAAGTCCGAAAGTATGCGATGATGCTCTCTTTCGCAGCCAAGCCCCATGTCTTCCATTTTCCGTTACCGTTCTGCATTGCCATGTCTCCCTTACGCTTTCAGCACTACTTCTCAAAGTCCCTGATAAGAGGGGTTTAGAAGGTTAAAACCGTCCATTCTTTTCAAAGTCCCCCTGATAAGGAGATTTAGGGGGTTAAAACCGTCCATTTCTTCTCAAAGTCCCCCTGATAAGGGGGATTTAGGGGGTTAAAAATACTGAATACCCTTCGTTACTGATACCAATGCGCTTGTGCCTGAAAAAATCTGGCGTAGAGCCCATCTCTGGCAAGTAACGCCTCATGTGTTCCATCTTCGACAATACGTCCTGAATCTAATACCAAGATCCGATCCGCGAGACGCGCCGATCCGATACGGTGTGAAATCAGGAACGTCATCCGGCCCGCCGCAAGTTCAACGAAACGTTGATAGAGTTCGACTTCGGCTTGTGGATCCAACGCAGCAGTCGGTTCATCGAGGACAAGGATTTGCGGATCCCTAACTAAAGCCCGCGCAAGTGCGATTTTCTGCCATTCCCCACCGGACAACTCAGCCCCTTCACCCTCTTCACCGAGTGAAGGGTCTAAAAACGTGTCCAAACCGCGTGGAAAAGTTTGAAAACGTTCCTCGATACCAACCGCACTGATGACGCGCTGGAGTGCTTCGTCCTCAATGTGGAAGTTCGGCGGACCTGGCACCAATTCCTCACGCACAGGTCTACGAAATCTCGCAAAATCCTGAAAAACAGCGGCACAATTAAGGGCTAGCTGCTCCGGGGCAATTGCAGCGATATTTTTGTCGTCATAACGGATTGTTCCAGCATCAGGTTTGTATAACCCGAGCAATAGTTTAATAAGTGTCGATTTCCCAGCACCGTTAACACCGACGATGCTGACGATCTCGCCGGGACGTGCCTGAAAGTTTATGTCTTGTAACACGTCGTCCGTTGAACCTGGATATTGAAAACGTAGATTGCGGACTTCTAACCCATGCTCTAACGGCTGCGGGAAGGTCTCGGTGCCTGACTCCGTGCGCGCCGTTTTGCCGCGTTCTAAAAGCAGATGCAAATCACGAAGCAACGGGACATCTTCGAGTATGTTTTGTATGAGTCTGAGCAATCCCTCCAGATCGCCTTGGAAAAATGCAGCCGTGCCGGTAAGAACCACATAATCTCCAAGTGTGAGATGACCCTCTACAATACGCGCAGCGAGAATACCGATCGCAACCGCATAAGCAATCATTTCGGCGATAGTTGTACCGATGGAGGCTCTCGCTTCCGTCCATATCTTTGCAAGCGATTCTTCCTTCCATTTTTGGTGGTTCGTTCGCCAGCGTCCGAAAAGCAGATTGAAAAGACCGTAGAGCCGCACTTCCTGGCCAGAGGAGGTGCCGAGCAATAAACTCAGCATATAATCCATCATACGCCGTACAGGTGTCGCTGCGTAATCGTGGCTATACCTTCTTTCTGCCGTCTTAACTTTAATCCAAGCGGAAGGGAGCGCGGGTAACGCGACGACGAGTACCAGCAGCGGGTCCGCTATCCATAGGATGACCCCGTACCCTACCAACGTCACACAGAGTTGCCCGATCTCTGTTAGAAAGCGCAGTAGATTCGTGAGCCGATGCCCCAGTGCCTGTCGCGCCCGTTGTATCAAATCATACGTCTGTGGCTGATCAAAAACTGCAAAGTCGATGTGTGTTGTTGCTTCAAGTAAGGCACCCTGCTGGTGGAGTCCGATAAGGTTTCTCATCTTCCATTGCAGGTATCCATCACAAGTGCCTGCGATATTTCTCAGCATTGCTAAAAGCACGAGTGCTATCACCCACGGTGCTGCGGTTTCTAAACTCAGATCTGCGTCGTTATCGAGAAAAGCAGCGATAAGATCTACCAGTTCCCGACTTGCCCACAAAATCCCTATAGGGATAGCCCCGTGTGTGAGTGTCAGCAGTGCTTGCGCAATCGCACCGAACCGACTCGCATGCCAAGCGACGAAGAAAAAACGACGCAGCGTCTTTAGCGCGGACGGTCGGCTGTCTGATTTAGTATTGGTGGAATGTGTATTTTCAGTATTCATGTTTTTCTCCAATAAAAATAGCCTACGGGGTTTAATCCGAAGGCTTTGGAAAAAATCATTTAAAGTTCAAAGGTATACAATAAATTATGGTGTCAGCGTATCCAATACCCGTCGAATTTGTTAACCGGAGAAATCTTCCGCTGGAACGGAAATGGCACCGGATATGGCTTTTACAGGACGCGATCGGTGCCGGTTCCTAACAAATCTCATTGTTCTGATTCCTGCTGTTCAGGCTCAGGACGTGTAACAATCCATTCTTGGAATGCCGTCATATCCGCAAAAAACGAACGCATGAGCGCAAATTCACCCGGAGCGGCGATGGCACATCGCAGCATCCCTGCCTGTTCCCCGTGTGTCTCTAAACCTTCGCGCCAAACCTCTTGAAACACATTACTATCTTCTGTCATGAATATGGAAGACATACCGATTTGCATAATTTGGGAGGACAAGCCAGCTATCTCCGAATCGTTCTCCATCAGTGGCTCTATCAGATGTGTCTGCTGGAGTTTGTTGAGTTCCTTCATGTTGTCAAGTGGATCTTGGACTGTGGTCCCCCATTCTCTGACGATAAAGTAGTAGTTCAACCAAACTTGGAGTTCTTCCTCACTTTTATCGCCACCAAGTATCGCTTCGATTCTCGAGCGCGCGACAGTTTTCATATTTTCTGTCGGCATCGCATCAACGTACGCCGGAAAATCTGTATAATCATTTCCTTCATGCATTTTTAGATAGGTTAAGTACGGTTCGCTTGACAAGATCCCTTCTAAATTGCTTGGGCTTTCGGAGGCATCTGTTTCAAGAAGTTGGGACAATAGTGTTTCCTGTTCTGCCGTCAACGGTTCACGCGCGGACGCTTCTAATGCGCGGCTATGTTGTGCCTGTTGTGCGTGTATCTCTTCCATCTCTTCCATCATGTTACTGAACCACGGGACCACAAAAACTATACCGCCGACGAGCAGTAGAACGCCTATACCGATAAGAATCAGAAAAATTGGTTTTTTCATCTGGTGCCCTCTCCTGTTAGGGTTATACACACATCATAGCATTTTTCAAAATGGATTACAATCTTTTCTTCTAAGAGCGACTCCCCTGACCGCTAACTGCTGATAACGCAATACTTCCGTAAACATCGCGCTTCTATCAAACTCTAATGTTTCGAGTTCCTCTGCGAGTTGATCACTGAGACGAAGTCTGATCTTATTTTTTCGGTTGTAGACATTCAGAATTTCGGTATATGCTATCATTCGGAGTTCCACCACTTTCTTTTTCATTGAGTTGGCTCTGTTTGTACAGCGAGACGCCTCTCAAGAATTTTGGCAATTTCAGGGTCTGATTCTTTGAGTCTACGAACGCCTTCTTCGGGACCATATCGGTTGAGAGTTTGCATCGCGGTGTTGAGACGTTGTGGTGAAAATCGTTCGGGGTTGAGTTGTTCTCGGAGTTGTAACTCAATGCTTTCCATTGTTGGAAGTTCCGGCAACTCAAAGGCTTCAAGCATCTCTGCTGGAATAGTTTCGGGATCTTTTTGGAGAATATCGTCGGATGGAAAAGAGTCCATGGAAATATCAGGGGACTCGACATCAATGAATGTGTTGGGTTCTGGAAGTGGTACTTCTTGTGAGAACCCGTCAATTTCGCTCGGTATGTCAAATTCTAACGGGACGGAATCAGCGGTTGTTTTACCATTGGCGGTAGTCCCATGCATAAGTTCTTGACGAATACCTGAAGTCCAAGCAGTGAGAGTTTCCTCTCTACTTATCCCCTCTCTATTAAAATATCCCTTAATCCAAGCCTGATTGCGCGAATCCGTAATAAATTTAGCAGCGTTAGCGAAAACCATATCTGTTTCATTTTCTGCAGTGATGCCTTCAAAGAGTGCTGCGTATTTCGCTCGCATTTCGGGTTCGTACTCCTCAGGTTCTCCAGTTGGAAAATATTCTCGGAACGCTTTTTTGAAGCGTTCCGGGTCGTAAAAGAAACCGCGTTCTGCCCACCACTGATCAAATTCTTTGGTAGTAGGTTTGGTGGCAAGAAAATCAAAAAAATCTCCGGAGGCAATGATTTCATAAGCCTTTTTTGCCTCTGCGTCCATGGCCGCCCTATCTTCGTCTGTGAACATTGAATGGAAGCTCGCAACAAGTGCGGTATCTGGATAAAGTTTATCGAGTTCCTCAAAACTCAGCACGTTCGACAAGTTTTTCAAAACAAAGGTGTTGTCCTCTTCCGTCTGATTTTGGGAAGGATTCACAATTGTTGTATCCGCTTCTATGTTGGAGATGCTGCTGACAGTAGGGCTTTCTGTTCTTGTGGGTGTCCACAACAAAAGAAACATTCCAACGAGGCAGATCGTGATTGCACATAGTGTGAGGTGGTACCATCTAATCTTCACTGGACTTTCCTCCTTTTTGTCCATGTTAAAAAAACGTCGGTGTCCCTGAAACTTGAAAGAATTCTTGCAAATAAGAGCGGTTTTTGGATAGCGAGCATTATGAGTCCATCATTTTGCCCGTGTGTTTCTAAAAGTGTTTGGGTGTCTTCTATATCTTCGGTGACGATATCAAGATTAAAAACCATTAGGTTTAATAAGAAATGTCCAATTTGGGGTCCCGCATTCTCTTGTGTGACAATTTTGCGTTGAACCATCCATTCCTGAACATTTTTATTCATCATCGTCTTCATTAGAAACGGCATCATGCCCTCGGGGGTCATCTCCTGACCGTGAAGTTGTTGGACGTCCATTTTCCAGAGTTCCTCTGACAGATGATGGAAAATAGCGTGATCTTCATCTGTGATTTCATCAACGTTTTTAACATTGAGGTGTCCCTGAAAGTATTTGAAGTAGCGCTTTTTCGGAGGCAGTACGTTTTTTGGGAATTCCTCAAACTTCTTAAAAGGTTTCCCAGTATCGTAGGTTTCTGAGAGGTAATTCAGATACCTCGGATGTTCAGAGAGTTGCTGGAGTGTTTTGAACTCATCATCAAGCAGTTTTCTTGAAAATTCTGTTTTCAAAAGGGCGAAGATTCTTTGTTCGTTTGTAGATGATTTAGTTTCCTGAGTATTTGATTTCCTCGTAGGTTCTTCAGCGTTCACTACAGTGAGGACAGCCGTGGTGCCTACCAGGAGAATCAGCCAGAGACGCAGAAAAAAAGAAATGGATAAAAGAGACGGTTTCAACATGAGAATACTCCTTGCTGAGTAAATAAAATTATTTTAATTAGATTAGACTGCCATATTCCTCTAAAATCACTATGGCAGGATCTCACCAACGGATTTTATATCACTTTTAACGTATATATCTTAGGACTTACGCGTTCCGTCTTAAAGTCCCCCTGATAAGGGGCGGGGAATGCCCATAAGGCATTCATACCGTTGATTCTTTAGGGGGTTTAAACCGCTTTTTGCGTCTAAATGTCCGATATTTGCTCAATTTGCGTAAGTCCTATATCTAAAAGACGATTTTTCATCAGAGACCTCCTCTGTTTTTCAGTGTTATAGCATATCAATTGTTTTCGTTTTCAAGCGAGACATGAAACATCCCGCGCTGTTGGGTGATAATATAAAGTTTGTCGTTGTTGATAACGAAGGAAGTGACACGATCTGGAACCTCTGGTAGAATCTGTTCCCATCTGCTTCGGTTATTCAATTTGTAGACCCCTTTATCACCAGTACCGTAAATCGCCGCCTCTGCCACAGCGATTCGATCTATAGTCCCGTGTGTACCTTCCTTATCAGTGAGTGCGCGCCAGTGTTCGCCGTCTCCTGATGTTAGAACGCCTGCATCTGTCGCGACGTATACCGTTGAATCTGCAATGACAATCTCGTTGAATCGATCAAAACGAAGGGGCAGATTTGGCGTTAAGTCTTTCCATGTGTTTCCACCATCAGCGGATCGCAAGAGATGTCCATCTCGTTTTCCGACATAGACGGTTTCCTCTGAAACCGCTATTTTGAACCCACTTTTAAACGGGTTTTCAAACGGTTGAGTGACATCTCTTAACCCTGTATCTGTCCATTGAGGGGCTCCGCGCTTCCACCGGAGAAGCCGCTGCTTGTATCCCACATAGAATGTATCGCCGCTGACTGCGAACCCATCAGGCTGTGGATCAGATGGACTCTCAACATCTGTCTGCTGTTCTGTATTTATCGAATCATCAGGTTTCTCACGATCCTTAGCGGAGTCATCCGTTATATTTTGCTGTGATGCTATCCGAGATTCATTCTCGTGTATCTCTATAGCGATATCTTCGGGAAAAGCGGGGATGCCTTGGATAGGTACCAACACATTACCATCAGCAGAAAGACGGAGAATACGCAATTTGTTTTCTTCAACTAAGTCTGGTGTGGTGCCGTAAAGTACACCATCAGAAATCAGTAGCTTAGGCGAAATTAACAGATCGGACGGAGCGGCGTTCTCTGTCGGTTTGAGCGTCAGTTCACCGGCATTGAAGCGAAGTGTTTGCCATGATATGCCGCCATCAATGGACTTGGCGACACCTGTGGTCGTACTCGTGTAAATCGCGTTTTTGAATGCCACTAAGTTAAATATATTGGTCCCGACTATCCCCTTCATAAATGGATGCCACGATTCACCACCATCCGTTGAGCGTGTGAGGCCAACAACACCTGCTTTGATGAACGTCCTTTCGTCTACTGTTATAGCAGGGAACGTACGCGTCATAAATGAATTCATAAGGGCATTCATATCATCAAAGTCAAAGTCGAGATTGAGATCTGTCCATGTTTTTCCACCATCCATTGACCGGAAATTAGTCATCATCCCAAGTGCTAAGACCGTCTCACTGGCTGCCAAAACTTTAACACCTGGCGTGATTTTCATAAAAGGCGATTCGCTTGTAGGTGTTATCTCTGTCCATGAACTCCCTAAGTCTGCGGAGTGGAAAATTTCCCATGAACTTGAATTGTCGCCTGATGCAAGTTGCCCCATATACGTTGTCTTGCCTTCTCGAGCGGAGAAATCGGTACCCGTCCCTACATAGAGATTTTTTTCGGAGACAGCCAAAGACAGGATGGCTTTGGTAGTATCCACCGGTAATTTTTCCAATACGTCTGAATACAAGCGATAGAGCCCTCGGTTTGTGCCAATGAACACTGTATTTTCAATCGCAGCGATCGCAAAGTTAATTCTGTCTGTAACTTCATTGTCCAACGGAATCCACTGCTTACCGGCATCCGTAGAACGGAAAATCTGTTTGGCAAGCGCAAGGTATAACCCATTGTCGGTTATCACCAATCCGATGGCTTCTCCTTTTGGGCGCCCACCAAGCGACTGCCAGTTCTCGCCCCTATCTGTTGAAGTGTATACTTCACGAGTAGAGGCGAGATAAAGCGTATCGTCTCGTTCTGCCATCAGTGTGAGACCCTTAGGTGCCACAGAGGCGTTTATGAGTGTCCAGTCAGACGTGTTTGGTGTTAATCTATAGATACCGACTGGTGAAGCCGCGTATGTGTCGCCTTTGGAACTGAAAAATAATCCTGATATGATTCCTCCTTGCGGACCGCTTGCTTGTAACCACTGCTGTGTTGACGGGCGCGTCTCCTTTTCTATCTGCGCTGCACCAAGCGTAACAGGTTCCGAAAGTTGTGGACCAACACCGTTGTTCTGACCGATAGTCTCAAAACGTCCCGCTTGGTTCCGTAAATCGGGTTTCGCTTGTGTGTCAAGGACGACGGAGGCATCAATAATTTCAACAGTCATTTCAGAGTGTGCGTCTATATTATATGGTTTCTGAAAGCGAGCAAGGTATTGAGAACTGACACCCATTATTAGGAAGATAAATAGTGCTGTCGCAGCAGAGACTGCCCACGGCGCGATGGGTTTACCACCAGACGGGGCAATCGGTTTCAAACGCGAAATCTCGCGCATGATATTCTCCGTCAGATGCGGCGTGATTTGGAAATTGCCCAACGCTTCTCTAATCATCGGTTCTTCTCGCTTCAAGCGTTGCTGTGCCCGGCGGAGCCGACTCTTAATCGTATTCACGGAAACACCCAGAAACTCACCAATCTCTGCAGCCGACATTTCGCTAAAATAATGCAGCGTGACAATTGTCCGATCGCTCTCTTGAAGTTTCGCAAGCAGCTGTTTCACGACTTCGCGCTGTGCCTCTGCTGTTATCTGCTCATTTTCTTCAATCACATACTGCGAATACGTCGCTTTTTCTAATTGTGCGCTATCCACTTCCTCAAGTGGCTCCGTCTGCAAACGCTTTTTGCGCATCCACATCTTACAGTTATTCGCGGCTATGACATAAAGCCAACCCGTGAAACGTTGCGGCTGTTTCAACGTTCCGAGTCTCTGGTACGCCTTCAGGAATGTATCCTGTGTAATTTCCTCAGCGATATGGAAGTCCCCTATTTTCCGCCATACAAGTGCGTGAACCGGCTGTTGATATTTTTTCACCAGTTCGCTGAAGGCACTATCATCGCCATCAAGAATGCGATGTATAAGTTCAACATCACTATTTTTCATCAGTTCACCTCCGATTAATTTATAACGATGCGTATGAGGTGCAAATGGGTGCATAATTCTGAATTATAATCTTATACCCTTTCTATTTCAATGTCCATGTAGATGGCTCACTTACCCCCATTTTTTTTCAAGGATTGTAGTGAAAGGTTTTTTGTAAATTGAATAGCTCTATAAATATCACGTTTCCATCAAAATTCATAGATGAGTCCGGCAGAAAAAGTAAAGCTAAGCTGAGGGATTTCAAAATATTCATTGAGTTCAAAGCCCAGTTCCTCTGTATCTTCCTCAAGTGCCAACGTTTCAAGTTCCTCCAAAAGTTTATCAGTCAAACGGAATCTTATCTTATTTTTTCTATTGTAGCTATTCAAAATCTCGGTATATGCTGTCACAGGGAGTCCCCACCACTTTCTTTTTTCACTAAAACGAAGATCCAAACGGTGATAAGGCGGAAATTCTGTGGGAAAAATCGCACCCGCAACATCAGAGATGAGCGGATGCATGCCTGCCGTCACAGGGTCCTGAACTGTAATGAGATTGTTTAACGGAACTGCGGCGGTGCCACTGGAATATTGCCACTTCGCGCCGATCTCTGTTTTCGTCGTCGGACTGTAGTTCGCAACGATGCTGACAATGTGTGTGTTGTTGAAGAGAAACGGTTTGTAAGCAGCGTCCTGTGTTTCGCGTCGCTCGAGGTGGGTGTAAGCGTAAGATAGCCATCCGAAGAATTTTTCACTAATACGGTGTCGTAAGAATATCTCCGCACCACTCACAAACCCCGTCCCTTGATTCAAATACGCTGTTGTTGTAGCAGCATCCGAGTCGTCAAAAAGTGCTTCAAGATTGATAGACCGCGTGACTAATTTTCGCATGTTTTTGTAATAGAGCGCGAACTTGAGTTCCGTTTGGGCAGAGAGTTCATGTTCTAATTCCATAATATAATGCTCGGTGAGGCTCGATTTTAGATCTCGGTTTCCCGCCGCCTTTAGTACCTGATACGCCAAGGGGCTTTGTTCATATCTCCCGTAAGCAAACCGAAGTGTGGAGGTCGATGGTAATTTAAAACTGAGACTCCCGCGCGGCTGAATAGAGAGTTCTTCTGTCAAATTGAGATAATCAAGCCGCACCCCGAGTGCTACAGATAAAAACGATAGTGGATCGTAGCGTGCTTGTAAGTAACCTTCAGCACGCCGAAACGTGTAATCGAA
>JAGFCB010000004.1 GCA_022394775.1 Candidatus Poribacteria bacterium | reverse complement strand
AACAATGATTCTTTATGTGCGGAGATGAGTTCCTGTTCAAACTCTACCCACATTGGGTTTTTCCGCCAACGGGAGACATTTGAGACAGACGTTTCTAAAATAGTCGCTATCTCATTATCCGTTTTAAAGGCATAAGTTTACAGGGAAAAGGGCGTTGTAGTGTGGACATCCGTTGTGGGACTGGCATTTATGCGAACAACGCAGCAGGCATCGGTAGATCAAGAGACTCGGGGCACATTGTTATTCGCACTCTCGCTTTTCGGGAGTTTAGTCCACCCGCTACAACTTTTTCAAAACCCTACAACGGAGGCTATCATGCAAGCATCTCCTTTTTACGAACACGTCATGCAACAAGGTATTGAACAAGGTGCGCGTCAAATGAGTATTGAAAGCACGTTGCTCATCCTCACCGAACGCTTCCCAGACGCAGATGGCAATGCGGTCCAGCCGGGTCTTGAAACCATTGTGGACCTCAACCGGCTTCCGGAGTTGAACCGAAATGCCTTGATCACCAGAAGTTTTCGTGCCTTCCGAGAAGAGTTAGAGGCGTAACCATGGGTCTATCGCCTCGCAGAGCGGAGACGTGAAAAAGGTGGGATTCTCACACCGCGCCTTGGTTTTCTTGAAAAATGGATAGGAGGTAGGGGCAGCCCTGGCGGCTGCCCTCACTTGTTTAAGGGGGCCCCTTTTTCTGAAAATGCCTGTTTTCCGCACCTCATACGGCATGCTCTCCCGCTCGTAAATCATAGTTTAGAGACGTAAAACAAAACAGGGCAATGCCGCTAAGCACCCCCTGTTTCGCGGTTAAGGTGCGTTCAAACAAATTTTATCCCTGAAATACCCGCTTTGTTCCTACGACTCATTGGACGATTTCAACGCACCTACAAAGGATCGTTTCAAAGGAAGGGGCTTGACGGAATATGGAGAATCAAGCAGAAAACTCCCGATCGGGTCATTGTCGGTGTAGAGGGTAGGCAGAAGTCAGAAAGGGTCATCAGTGAAGGACGGAACAGGAACTCAGACTCACAGGTTATGCTGTTAGGAGCGCTTCTATGGAAGACGCCTTCAATCCTTTAAATTTTTTTATCGTTGAACAACAAAAATAGGAGGCCCTTCTCTCGAAAAAGAGACCGTTTGGGTGCATGTTGTTTAACAATTTTAATATATATTTTTAAAATGTTTAAGGGTGCCACGAACCCATGCCACACCTACATTCCCCGACTTTAAAATGTGTGTTTATGGGGAATAAAATGTGTGTTTATGGGGAATAAAATGTGTGTTTATGGGGAAAAGATGTGTGTTTATGGGGAAGTGTATTGGAATCCGCGTATCAACTGCTTTTTTCCGGTGCCAAAATGAAGGATTTCGACCTTTAAAATGTGTGTTTATGGGGAATAAAATGTGTATAATATTGACAACAAACACATTTTATTGTATATTATTTTATCAATCTTCCGTCAAGACCCCTGCCTTTAGGTAGGGGATGTAGACGGCATAAGGGTTGATAGCCTCATTTTAATTTGACTTTCACTTAAAATTGTGGTATAATTAGTAGTATCAAGTTGGCAGGTATTGTTAGCATTACCGCTTGGTAATGTA
>JAGFCB010000259.1 GCA_022394775.1 Candidatus Poribacteria bacterium | reverse complement strand
AAGTGCAGCAATACTACCGAGACGCTAATGATGATTACACAGAGGCAATCAAACTATGTCCAGATTATGCTTCAGCCTACAGTAACCGAGCGAATGCAAGGTCCAACCTCGGTCAGTCTAAGGTTGAGTGGGGCGATATAGCAGCAGTGCAACAGGACTACCGAGACGCTATTGATGATTACACAGAGGCAATCAAACTATGTCCAGATTATGCTTTAGTCTACAACAATCGGGCGGATGTAATGTGTCATTTTGGAAGGTCTAAGGATGCAGCAGGAAATATGGAAGCGGCTAAGGATTTATATCAAGAAGCACTAATTGACATTAATACTGCCATTGAACTGGATTCAAATATCGCTCTGTTCTTTCACACGCGAGGCGAGATAAGGCATGCCCTTGGTGATTATAGTGCAGCAATAGAGAATTATGAGAAAGCTCGCGAAATAGATCCGGATTATACGGATGTGTGCAAAGACCTTAAACTATCGAAAAAGGCACTTGAACAACAGAATATCCTATAAAACCTGTCGCCCCGCTGAGGCTAAAGATGTAGTAGAAACGCGCCTCTATACACCTATCGTCCCGCTGGGACTGGTATTCCTTGAACAGATAGGAAATTTTTTGTGGTTCGATACGGTTAACAGAAAACCTCTATCATTTTTCGATTGGTAATATATAGCTCTCCCTCTCCAAGCACCCGCGGATAGGGTCGGAGCAGGACTTGCGAGGCTCACAGAAAATGGAAACAAAAATCCGTAAAATGGCACCTATTCACTCGGTTCGCCCCTCAAACATGGTTGAATTCATGGTGGAGGTAAATCGTCCCTCTTCCAAAGAACTGAAGGGATTTAACCGAGCAGAGAAGTATAAGTTGTTAAAGGCCAATTCTGTCAAACGCAAGGATGAAATTAAAGCATGGATTAAAGCAAATGGATTAAATGCCGAGGTCTTCAAAATTGCGGAGCCTACAACCTTCAATATTTTGTTTATCACCTGTACACCTAAAGTTGCCGGGCAGCTTGAGCATGCCGATGCCGTGGTCAGCGTTTCACGAAGTCCGGAGTTTTCCGTAGGGGTAATCAAGGGGTCAAAGTGTAGGTAAAGTCTCGGGGACAACTCAATGCCGTTGCCTGAAGGCTTATAGTAAAGCCCGAAAAAAGTTGACATTTGCCAATAATAGCTGCCTCCTCGCCACATCTCCAGATTCCCCCCTGATAAGGGGGGTTGTGCGGATTAAGGTGTCCAATTAATTATGGGTTTTACTATAAAATCGTCCAAACTTTAGTATATACTACCTAACGAGTTTTATACATTCGAGCAAGGGGCCAATTCCCCACTCCAGCGGAGTGTTATGTCTATAGAAACTCGTGTGTTGAAATGCCTGCACTCCAGCGGAGTGCTATTGCTTCGCAGTGAGAATAAACAGATAGCAGCTTGCGTTAAAGTACAAGAGTCAACTTTACAATAGGAGGTAAATATGTCGGAACGTATGACTTCTTCAATTGCAAGGAGTATTTCAGGCAATGCACTATATCAAAAACGAGCCAGATCTGCTTTACCCATCCTTGTGAGACAAGCCATGGCTAGCGAAAAAATTTTCTATGGGGATCTGGCGAAAGAGCTTGACATGCCTAATGCACGAAATCTGAACTACGTGCTTGGCAGTATTGGAAATGCTCTTTTAGAACTCGGTAAAGAATGGAAAGAAGATATACCCCCTATACAAGGAGTCGTGGTAAATCAAGGAACAGGTTTACCGGGGGATGGGGTCAACTTCATTGCTCAGAAACCAGATCCACGGCAAAAGGAAGCAATTGTTGCGGAAAAGTTGGGAAAGGTTTTTAGTTATTCGAGGTGGTTAGAAGTTCTTGAGGAGCTCGGATTATCACCCGCTGAACCTCTAAACCCACAACTCGAACAACCGACGGATCATCGTAGCAGCACTCGTGAGAGTGAAGCACACAAGCGATTCAAAAACTATATAGCGCATCATCCAGGGGCCGTTGGATTAAAAAAGTCGTTAGCACCTGGCGAAACTGAGTATAAGTTACCATCAGGCGATATCCCGGATGTTTTATTCCAAAGCGCGCGATGCCGCATAGCAGTGGAAGTAAAATCTCACATTTCAAACGAAACTGATCTGAGGCGTGGTCTCTTTCAATGTGTAAAGTACCGGGCGATTCTCAGGGCTTGCCGAAGTCTTGAGGGCGGAACTTACGAGGCTGATGCCATACTTGCTATCGAGAGCACGTTGCCTAAAGAACTTATACCCGTTAGGAACACGCTCGGTATCAAGGTGATTGAGAATATTCGGGGTAAATAATGGGGACAACCCACAGTGTAAATTCCACAAGTTTTTTGTATAAACTTTATTTTCAAGGGAAAGTAGTATGCCGAACATGAAACGACTATTTTCAGGAACTCCTTGGTTCGATGTTGAGAGGTATCTGCAAGAGGAATTAGAAAACGAAGTTAATGTTTCCGATGAGGATACGCTGCTCAATACATCAACAGAAGACCTTTGCAAACATTTTGTTAATAAATACCAAATTAACATCCCAATTCTTAATAGGGATGACATTGTTGCTGACCAAGAGGAAACACAAGTAGATGTTAGGGCGGACTTATCTTACAATATTACCGATCCAAGTCAACCTTTTTATGTTCCTGGGACCAGAATCGAGATCACTGTTCCATTCATAGGTGACGGAGGAGTGTTTCGTTATCAAACATCAAGTTCTTTGCCTATTCCGATGGATGTCACTGTCGCCCAAGGGCATCTTGTCTTTGTAATAACTGGCAAAAACCTTAAAGCCGACAAAGTCGTAAAAGAAATTAACACTACATTGGATGAAATCGAAGATTATCTGACATCGCTTCGTAGGAGCGCAGACAGACTGGTTAGTCAGCTTGACTCAACTGCCCACCAATGTATTGAGCGGCGTAAAGAGAGACTCTTGAGGAATCGAAACTTAGTTGCGTCTCTTGGATTCAAACTCAAAAAACGTGACAATTCACCAAGAACCTATATAGCACCAGAAGTGCGTCGAAAAATCACACCAAAGCTGCCTTCTGCAAGTTCGGTTCCATACAAACCTGAACCAACCTTGGATGAATCGGATTATGAGCATATACTTGAGGTTATTGAAAGCATGACTCAAGTTATGGAACTCAGTCCTTCTGCTTTTTCAGAAATGGATGAGGAGACGTTGCGATCACATTTTTTGGTCCAATTAAACGGGCACTACGAAGGTCAAGCTACCGGTGAAACGTTCAATTACGAAGGGAAAACCGATATTTTGATCCGGTCTGAAGGAAAAAATATTTTCATTGCCGAATGCAAGTATTGGGGTGGCTCTAATACATTAACAGCGGCAATTGATCAGCTTTTGGGCTATAGTTCTTGGCGCGATACTAAAGTGGCAGTGATTGTTTTCAATCGAAACAAAGATTTCACGAATGTTTTGAATTCCATCAAATCAACGACAAAAGAACATCCTAACTGCAAACGTGAGTTAGATCCAGGTTCGGAGACATCCTTCCGTTTTATCTTTTCTCACCGTGACGACACTAACCGGGAAATGATCCTTACTGTGATGGCATTTGATGTGCCAGAATGACTCACGGCGACAGCATAAATCAAAATTATGCTCTTGTTGCTCATTTGTCTTTCAAAGTTAACAATACAAAGAAAAAGGAGGAAATTAGACCATGTCAGACAACCCTCTCGCGAATGTGGGAGACTTAGCAAAACCCTTTGATACATTGGTTAAGAAGATAGCGAAGGGAGTAGGCACTCTCTACGAACCTCGTCGAATTAAGAATGTTGCTAAAGCGGAAGTTGAGGTAGAAAAAATAAAAGCAGCATCCGACATTGAAATAATGGATTTGCATCGACGGGCAGAACAGCGTCGGATCGAAGAAGAAGCAAAACACCAGAAGAATATGGAGGATATTACAGCTAAAGCGGCACCTCATTTGAATGAAGATGCAAATCCTGATGTTATGGATGATGACTGGGTCGCCAACTTGTTTGATAAATGCCGGATAGTTTCTGACGATGAGATGCAAAGCTTGTGGGCGCGCGTTTTAGCTGGAGAGGCGAACACCCCTGGCACCTACTCAAAACGGACAGTCAATCTTCTTTCGGATTTCGACAAAAGCGACGCAGATTTATTTACCAAACTTTGTGGATTTGGTTGGGTAATTGGGAATGTTGTACCCTTGGTATTTGATATTCAAGCAGACATCTACAACAAAAATGGCATTAATTTTAATACTCTGAGCCACCTTGAGAGTATTGGACTTATTCAATTTGGTGAAATCACTAGTTTTGGACGGCATAAATTACCTAAAAGAGTTGATGTGTATTATTACGGTAAACGTCTCTGCCTGGAGATGACTAAGGATGTCGACAACCAACTTGAGATTGGAATGGTTCTTCTCACCAGAATCGGACAGGAACTCGCACCAATATGTGGAAGCAAGCCTGTAGAAGGTTTTTATGAATATGTAAAGGAGCAATGGAAACAATACTTGCTAGCGGCTGAGAGGGATTAATATATAAGGATCGCGTGGGACACTCGTTTGAGAACAGTTCCGTTGCACTTAACACAGAACAAGGTTTCTAAATCTCTTTTGTTTACTCGTTTTTATGATATAATTTCTAATAATTAGGAACTCA
Source organism: Candidatus Poribacteria bacterium (assembly GCA_022394775.1). GTDB lineage: Bacteria > Poribacteria > WGA-4E > WGA-4E > WGA-3G > WGA-3G. The sequence continues at coordinate 37,626 of JAGFCB010000259.1, read as the reverse complement.
AATGGCACAAACATTTTTTACCCATCAGATAGCTAATATAGCTGCTAGAATTAATATTGAAGTACCTAATGAACGACCTTTTACTGGAACAGGATTTTTTTATCTTGCCTCCTTGAATGATGGTACAAATCGTTCAATAACATTGCTGATATCGAACAAACACGTGTTTCATAATACCAAGGGGAGGTTGATGATTAGCCTGAATCGTAGAAAGACAGATGGCACACCGGAGTTTGGAAATATAAGAACATTTGACCGGATTGGATTTGAAGGTGAATATTTTCCACACCCTGCTCCGGATGTAGATCTAGCATGTGTTAATGTTTCCTATTTTACGCATACGGATGCTTTTATTCAGGTTTTAGATGACAAATTTTTAAAGCCAATAGATTATGAAAAAGTAGCTCCAGGGAGTGATATCATCTTTGTGGGTTATCCAGAAGGACTCTATGATCCAGTGAACAATTTACCTCTAATCAGAAAAGGATCAATCGCATCAATGCCTAATGTTGATTTTAATGGCAAAGGTCAAATTATTATTGATGCGCAAATATTTCCGGGGTCAAGTGGAAGTCCTGTTTTTGTTGCTTGGGATAATGAGTATTCACTACTCGGTGTTGTTTCTGATACAATGATTCGCGATTCGCGGCTAGAAATCTTACAGGCAAATATGCCACCAGTTGGTGTAAAACAAATACTTGGTCTTGGAATTGTTGTAAAGCAGAGACATGTACAGGAACTTATAGATTACACTGTTAAGGAATTTGTACAAAGGACATCTCAAAAGGTCTAATTTGAAGGTTGACGGACTAATAGAGGTATAAATATGCCGCCTTTACAGGGCTGAAGAAGATGAAGGGAGATGTTTCTATAAACATTCTTAAGAAACACCCAAGGAAATAAACCCTACGGGACTGGTATTTTGAATTAGTGTCGTAGGTTGGGTTGAACGGTGTTGAAAATCAAAGGCAGGTATGCCCAAATACATCAGACCTAATATACCTGTGTAAATATCCAAGAACCCAGTGAAACCCAACGCTCTTTCGGGGAACTGTGGAAGCATAGCAGTATACCGTTGGGTTTCGCTATAACCTTAATTGATATGACAGTATTGGATGCTGAACTGTGTTTGGATTGTTCGTATCGCTTTTCTCGGTTCCGCTCAGCCCAACCTACGATGGAACCTACAAGGTCTTTATCTTGTAAATCCCTAAAATCTCATAAATCACAGTTCGGACGTTAAAATGATAATCTCACTGCTACAAGTTTCTGACCCCACCTACTCGACCTGCGGACGCGAATTACGCGCTAAATTGACACCTATGGTACGCCGCAAAACCGCACCTACCGGTTTGCGATTACAACGCAGGCAAATTGTTAACAATCGCCACCGTCTCCAGACTTACAGTGATAACACGCCCAATCAAATCCACGATATACTGAGGTGCCTCCGCACGGTTCGGATCATTCACGATCCCGCTCCGTTTGTCTACCTTGACACGATACTGATCCACCACCCACTCTAACGCCGACCGATTCCCTAACCGATAGTCATACACCTCCGCAGGGATACCGTCCAGCGTGAGGAAGTCGTTGTATTTCAGCTGCGTCTTATCTTTAGAGAGTTTCATTTTCTCCACATCCCAATTGACCTGCATGCCGGGGGTTTCAACTTTTCGGAGTGTATCGTATTTCGGAACGGATTCGTAGTTGACGTGGAGGTCTGCTAACTGATCGCCTGCCTTCGCAAAACCCCAAAAATCCTCAGCGAAGGGGATATGTGGGAGGTCGCGCTTGAGGTTCCTCTCGTATTTCTCACGATAGGTAGGGTGATGCAGGAGACCGTAGGTGTAGTGGAAGATGTCCCACTTGGCGATGGTATTGTCGTTGTAATGGGTTCGGAATTCTGTTAGTGCCCAATCGGTGATGTTCTCTTGTCGGTTTGTACCGTCCTCATTGTAAGTGTAGAAAGGGAAGCATTGGGTGCCGCCATTTGAAGAGTTTGAAAATTTGCTCTCAGGGATTTGATTAGCAATATGGCATCTAAAAATATCATGTCCTGGTCCACTGACACAAATAACTCTATTTTCACTTTCTGCATCAGATGTAGGGAAGGTATTAGGGAATACAGATGTTCGATGGTTTAGAACACTGTCAAAAAACAAATGCATCTTTGTAAATGGACGATAGAGAGATATTCGGAGTTTTGATTCCGCAAATTCAACAAGTTGTCCTTGCTCCAGTTTCTGCTTTAAACCTGAACTCCACTTAATTTGGGTGTCATCGTATTGAAGAAAATCATCAACGCTCCGCAAGTTTTGTGGTGTTCCTTTCCATCCCATGACTTGTGCGTTGTAAAGATTACTCATTTGCTTTACGTTTTGGATCAAAACATCTTCGTTGAAATTATAAACCCACGCGTCTCTACTGGTTTGCAAGCCAATACCAAATGTCTGATAAATTGTATTGAGGCCCATCGCTTCTTTTTTCTTAGCGGTCTTGCTCCCCATTGGAATAAAGTTATCAAACTCAGCGTGAAGTCCGTCGGTCAGCCACGTATATCGGTTGTCAGGTGTGATCTGTCTCCATTCAACCTTTTGATAGTGTTCCTTTGAATTGAGGTAATTATACTTATCTTCCTTTCGCCAAAATTCGTCAATACGTGCGTAGAAAATATCAGCAGTTTTCGTATCTGTTTTAGTAACATTTCCCTTAATAAAAAGATTAATACTCACACCGACTTGAATCCCAAAGACGTTGTGTGTTGTGCCAGACAACTTCGGATTTTTACGGACGTTCCCACCCATATCTAAAATATAAATCGCATCAAAATCATCTGCAAGATGTTTTCGCATACCATCGAATGCCACACTGTCGAGAAATCCGTTGTTTGTTACAAAAGAGACAACACCTTCCTTACCAATCCGCTTTGATGCCCATAAGATTGCTTTCACATACGGATCCGAGAGAGCGTTTTTATTAGATGCTTTTGAGTCTTGCGAATACGTTTCACGCAGCAGTGCATCCATCGTTTCATACTTCCGATTTTTATTGTTATCGTTTTCGTTGACTTGTCTTGCGTTATAGGGCGGATTGCCGATAACGACAAACATATCTGCCGCCTTCTGTTTTTTCACACGTTCCGTGTTCTCACGTGTAAAGAGTTCGCCTTGCTCCTGCGCAAGCAACTCAAACGTATCCGCAAGCGCGATCCCCTCAAACGGCAGATACGTCCCCGTGCGCTGGAAAAACTCCTGCTCGATGTTCAGACTGGCGATGTAGTAGGGCAGGAGCATCACCTCATTGCAGTGGAGTTCGTGACGATATTTTTCCGCTAATGCTGTGCCTTGGATATCCTGCATGAGTCGGACGATGAAGTTGCCCGTGCCGACGAACGGATCGATGATATGCACGCCGCTGTCGGACAGAGAGCGACCGAACTCAGTTTCAAGGAGATGCGCCACGCTTTTGACCATGAAATCGACAATCGGTTGTGGCGTATAGACGATGCCGTGCGTATCAGCGACATCTTCGGAGAACCCTTGAAAAAACTTTTCATAAAACGTGTTGAGGAAGTGCTGTTTTTGGGAGAAGTCTCTGCAGAGCATCGCGGCTTGTTCAATCGCGATATAAAACCGGTCTAACGGTTTAAGGAATTCCTCACGACTGAACGCCTGCCGGATCAGGGTGTCAACGACGTTTTCTATCTCGCGTGCGATGATGTTCCTGCGCGTGAAAGCGGAATTGTTAAAGACCGTCCGAAAGATACGTTCCGTGAGGATATGCTGAACGAGCATCTCCTCAACAGCATCTTGTGAGAGGTCGGGGTTAATCGCGGTTCGGCAGGTGTCGTAAAAATCGGTGAACGCCTTCTTGAACGCTGCATCCGTTTCGTGGCGTTGTTCAATGAGTTCTTTCAACCTGTTTGCGAGGTCTGGGACGTGTTCTCTGAAATCCGAAACAGCAGTCTGCCAATTGTCGAGTGCGGGTGCGGTGTAAGAAAAAAGGTATTGAAGTGCTGCAATCAGACCTGCCGGTTCGGTGATGTCAAGGTCCAGTGCCATCTGCCCGTTTTGGTATAAGAGGGCGCGCTGTGGGGTCTGGAACAGGATATTGTCGAGTGGGTAGCCTGCATCCTGTTTTTCTTGGGCGGCTTTAAGGATATCGTCGTCTATATCTTTTGCTTCCCAATAGGCGAAGGGGAGTCCGTATTCGTCGAGCACCACGCCGTCGATGACGATACGGTTTCCTTTCGGGGTGCGCATGGCGTATTGCGGAACGAGCGTGGCGTTTATCTGCCTCGCACAGGCTTGCAGGAGCGTATCGAAGGGTGAGCTGACGGCACCTTCATGTCTGATGGCGTGTTGTGCGTATTGCTGCAGTGTAGTGTAGTAGTCGCGAATTGCTTTGTGATTAGGTTTTAGGTTGAGTTTCGGCATGCGGATATAATAGCAGGTTTTTGGAATGGTCAAAAGCGAACGTTTAGGTCAACAAGGCAACAAGTGCTATAATTACGGCTCCAACGGCAGTACATACAGTCAGGACAGTTAACACTTTACTGCTGCCTTCTTGTTTACCTTCCAATTTTCCCTTTATCCATCCCACATCGCGTTCCAGAGTCCCTACACGCGTGTCCAGAGAATCAAGCCGTTTTTCCAAACGGGCATTGTTTTCTCTCGCTTGTGATTCGATTCGTGCCAAACTTTCGAGAACCCTTTCCCGGAAATCTTGATCAGCCATTTTGGTAGCTCCTGTGTTTTGTACGATGTCTTTTACCAAAGTATACCACGGATATAGGTCGAAGTCAACAAAAAATTGTCACACCTGTTTCTGAAAAATGTGCTATAATGTGTTCAATAAGGCAATGTGCTCAAGTCTTGCCAATCAAAAATAGAGAGAGGAATTCGATATGAGCGAAGAAGAAAAAAAAGAATCTGAAGAAACCAAAGATGAAGAGAAAAACGCCGATATACCTGAGGATAAACTCTCGGTTACACACCACAGCGTTACTATTAACGGTGAGGAGATTCGATACACCGCAACAACGGGTACGCTTATCCTCAAGGAAGAGGTTGACAAGGAAGGCGAGAAACCGAAGGCTGCCGTCTTCTTTATTGCCTATACGCGCGATGATGTAGAAGACACTGCCACGCGTCCGATAACCTTCTCCTTCAACGGCGGTCCCGGCTCCTCATCCGTATGGCTGCACCTCGGAGTCCTCGGACCGAGATGCGTCAAACCCGACGCTGATGGCGAATTGCCGCAACCGCCGTATCAATTGACCAATAACGAATGCTCTATCTTAGACAAAACCGATCTCGTTTTCATTGATCCCGTCAGCACCGGGTTCAGCAGAGCCGTACCGGGCGAAGAGGCGAAGCAGTTCCACGGGTTCAAAAGAGATATTGAATCCGTCGGCGATTTTATTCTCCTCTACTTAGGACGCTATAAACGCTGGGAATCGCCGAAGTTCCTCATCGGTGAAAGCTACGGAACAACCCGGGCAGGGGGTCTTGCAGGCTATCTTCAGGGACGGCACGGTGCCTACCTCAACGGTATCATGCTCGTTTCGGTCGTCCTCAACTTCCAGACAATTCGGTTCGCACCCGGCAACGATCTACCCTATATCCTCTTCCTGCCGACTTATGCAGCGACAGCATTTTACCACAACAAATTGGATGAAACCGATACGCAGCTTGAACCCTTTATGGACGAGGTCCGAGCGTTTGCCATCGGTGATTACGCAGTCGCACTGATGAAAGGCAGCAGTATCTCTGAAGCGGAACGTGCCGATATTGTTAAAAAACTCGCAAGTTACACAGGACTCACACCTGCGTACATCGAACGTACCGACTTGCGGATTAATATTGCGCGGTTTTGTAAAGAACTGCTCCGCGATGAAGCACGGACAGTCGGTCGGTTTGATAGCCGATACAAAGGGATTGATCGCGATTCAGCAGGCGAAAATTATGAATATGACCCGAGTTCCGCAGTCGTTCAAGGTGCGTATACGGCTACGCTCAACGCTTACGTTCGCGGCGAACTCGAATTCGAGTCGGATCTCCCTTATGAAATCCTGAGTCGGCGCGTGCATCCGTGGAACTACAGCGATCACCAGAACGAATACGTCAACGTCGCCGATACCTTGCGCGCAGCCATGACGATGAATCCTGCCTTGAAAGTGTATGTCGCGAACGGGTATTACGACTTGGCAACCCCGTTTTTGGCATCAGAATATACCTTCAGCCATCTCGGACTTGATCCGTCCTTGCAGGATAACATCACGATGGCTTACTATCAGGCGGGACACATGATGTACATCGACCAAGACGAATTGCAGAAAATGAAAACCGATCTGGATGCCTATCTTGATGATGTGCTTTCGTAATCTCAGTTTACCTGACCGAACCGCAAGGTAAGTTAAGGGATCAGCCGCAATTAGTCTCAAGCGCGTAGCTTGGAACGTAGTGGAAAGCGGATCTACGGGAAAGGAACATCAAACCTCCAGTTCACCTGACCGAACCGCAAGGTAAGTTAAAAAATGAGTTATCAAAGGGAATTTGAGAGAAGGCTGAACGTCGCCGTCGTCGGTGTCGGTTCACACGGCTACCGGAACGTTTTACCGACCCTAACATTTCTTCCAATACAGCTAAAAGCATTTTGCGACCTTGACCTCGACCGCGCCCGTATCACTGCCGAACAATACGGCGTTAAAGCGTGCTACTCAAGTATGGCAGAGATGTTTCAGAACGAAGAATTGGATGCCATCTTCCTCTGCGCGCCGCCACGCCTGCACCCCGAATTGACCTGTGAAGCGTTAGACGCAGGGATGCACGTCTGGTTAGAGAAGCCTCCCGGAATGTTCGCTGACGAAGTTCGCGAAATGATTCGCCATCGCAAAGATAGCGTCGTTGTTGTCGGCTTCAAGAAAGCGTTCATGCCAGCGACACAGAAAATTATCGAAATCTTCGCAACAGCGGAATATGGTCCCCTGCGAAGCCTCTTAGCGGTCTATCCGATGACGGTTCCAAAAGAAGGCAAGCGAGTGCTACGTGAGAAAGAGCATACGAATTGGCTCCAAAACGGGTGTCATCCGCTATCGCTGATGGTAGCAGTCGGTGGGAAGGTGTCCGCTGTAACCGTCCGACAAGGACAGCGCGGCGGGGGCGTGTGTATCTTGGAATACGAAAGCGGTGCACTCGGCAACTTTCATCTCGCGGATGGCGCGAGGCACGGACAGCCTTCCGAACTCTATCAATTCTTTGGCGATGGCTGCCACGCCGAAATTCGGAACAATAACCGTGTCCTGCTACAGCGCGGCATGCCTTTCAATTATAGCGGGAGTACCAGTTATGTGCCTGAAGGCTTTGAGAGTGGAGCCGTCGTCTGGGAACCGCAATACAGTCTCGGCACACTTGAAAACAAGGGACTTTTCGTCCAAGGGTTCTACCAAGAGATGCGATATTTCTGCGATTGCATTCTCGAAGGCAAGCCGGCGGAGCAAGGATCGCTTGAGTTCGCATTGGAAGTGATGAAAGTCTACGAGGCAGGACTCCGTTCAGAAGGCGAAACCGTTCCAGTGCTGTAGGAGCGAGTTTTGCTCGCGATACTTGCTGTATTACAACCGCTTTCTGTAGGAGCGAGTTTTGCTCGCGATACCGATATGTTCCTTAATATCCGTCTGGAGCAAAGATGCTTACAAAATTAGTTTGTCGTAATTTCAAGAACTTTGGCGAGGTTGAGATCGAATTAGGGAATCCCGTCGTCTTTATCGGTCCAAATAACTCTGGTAAAACAACCGCGTTACAGGCACTCGCGTTATGGGAGATAGGACTTAAACGGTGGAACGAAAACCGCAAGGGAAGAACAAATTCGGAAAAGCGTTCAGGTGTTGCTATAAATCGGCGCGATCTCATCTCCGTTCCGGTTCCAAGTGCTCGATTGCTTTGGCGAGATTTGCGAGTTCGTGATGTAGAAAGGATTGAGGGTAAACAACGAACCCAAAATGTACGTATAGATATTATTGTGGAGGGTGTTACTGATGGTAAAGACTGGCAATGTGGTTTTGAATTTGATTATGCCAATCAGGAATCCTTTTACTGCCGGCCTTTGAGAGTACCAGAAACAGATGAGAAAGGTGCCAAGCGAATGCCTGTTCCTGACGAAGCGGGAAAACTTTCTGTTGCCTTTCTGCCTCCGATGTCTGGGCTCGCGTCCAATGAAACACGGCTTGATGAAGGAGCAATCAATGTTCGGATCGGAGAGGGACGCACAGCAGAGGTTCTGCGTAATCTTTGTTATCAGGTTTCAGAAAATAAAAAAAAATGGGAAGATCTCTGCGAGAAAATCAGCGATTTGTTCGGTGTGAAACTTGATAAACCTGATTACATTCAGGAGCGTGGGGAGGTTGCGATGAATTATCAGGATGAATCTGGTATCTCTTTGGACATCTCTTCATCAGGACGCGGTTTACAACAAACGTTACTGCTACTTGCCTACATTGCAGCACATCCGGGTTCTGTCCTTCTTCTTGATGAACCAGATGCACATCTTGAAATTCTTCGACAACGGCAAATTTATCAGGTACTTACGAACTTAGCGAGAGAACATAACAGTCAGATCGTTGCCGCCAGTCATTCTGAGGTTATCCTCAATGAGGCAGCAAATCGCGATGTAGTTATTGCGTTCCTTGGTACACCGCATCGAATTGATGATCGCGGTAGCCAGTTACTTAAATCACTTAGAGATTTTGGTTTTGAACAGTATTATCAGGCACAGCAAACAGGGTGGGTTCTCTATCTTGAAGGCTCTACAGACCTCGCAATCCTGCAAGCATTTGCAGAAAAACTTGAACACCCCGTACAAGATAGATTAGAGGCACCTTATGTCCACTATGTTGGTAACCATCCCGAAAAAGCTCGGGAGCACTTTCACGGCTTGCGCGAGGCGAAACCTGACCTTGTGGGATTCTGTCTCTTTGATCAGGACGTTGGTGAACTTCACAGACATCCTGAATTAACAGAGTATGCATGGCAGCGGCGCGAAATTGAAAATTACATTGTATCCAACAAAGAGGTACTAATTGATTGGGCACGTGCCGAAGCAGAGGAACAAATTGGAGGCCCACTGTTCTCAACACTCTGGGAGTCTACGATGGAGGAAAGGATTGCTGAGATTGAAAAAGCTCGAGAAACACTCGGTGAAAAATCACCTTGGTCACCAGATATCAAAGTGACTGACGATTTCCTCGACCGCCTTTTTGAAACCTTCTTTGAAAAATTGAAGATGACAAATCTCATGCGAAAGACAAATTATCATACTTTAGTCCGATATGTACTGGCAGAACAGATCGACCCTGAAGTTACCGAAGTGCTTGATGCTATTTTAGAGGTTGCCAATAAAGCAGTGCCGTTAAGTCCTATGTAACCGTTAAAACGGAGGAGAAAGTGTGGAATATAGACGATTGGGGAAAAGTGGGCTCAAGGTGTCCGAAATCTGTTTAGGCACGATGACCTTTGGACACGGGGCTGACGAAGCAGCGTCAAGTCACATGGTGGATCTCGCTTTGGATGCGGGTGTCAACTTCTTTGATACCGCGAACTCTTACGCCGATGGCGAATCCGAAGTTCTGCTCGGCAAAGCACTCAAAGGCAGACGGCGCGATGCGGTTGTTGCAACCAAGTTTTTCAACCCGATGGGCACCGGACCCAACGATTCTGGGATGTCCCGCGCACATATTATGCAGGCGATTGATGATAGCCTCACACGCCTCCAAATGGACTATGTGGACATCTACTATATTCACCACGTTGATTCGCAAACGCCGTTAGAGGAGATGCTTCGCGCTGTGGATGATCTCGTCCGACAGGGCAAAGTCCGTTACACCGCCTGTAGCAACTATCAAGCGTGGCGGTTATCTGAAGCGTTGTGGATTAGCCATATACACGATTGGGTACAGTTCGCCTGCTATCAACCGCAATATAGTCTCGTTGTGCGGGATATAGAGCAAGAACTCGTGCCGCTCTGTGAACTTAAAGGGTTGGGTGTCGTCGTATGGAGTCCATTAGCCGGTGGATTTCTTTCTGGGAAATATAAGCCGGGCGAGCGTACACACGGTGGCACTCGCTCAGAGGAAGGGTGGGCATACCCCGAACGCTATTTCGCAGACAATGCCGATGAGACTTTACAAACACTTTTTAATGTTTCTGATGAGATCGGACAGAGTCCCGCACAAGTCGCGCTACGATGGGTGCTTGAACAACGGGCAATGACTTCGGTGATTGTCGGGGCAAGGCACGTTGGGCATTTGCGTGATAATCTCGGTGCAGCCGGATGGCAATTGAACGGCGAGGCACTTCAAAAACTCAGCGAAGTTTCACATCTACCAGATCGCTACCCTGAAGCGATGGAAAAGAATATGCATGAACGTCGCGATAGTGCTGTCGATACGCCTCGGTTGTAAAAAGAAAACAACGAACTTTTCTCTTTCAGATTTGACTAAGATAAGAAAGGCTTCGGAGGGAATAGTTTTCAGTTACGCGCTTGTGACAGTTGCTTTTGTTGTACCTGCCGCAGCATGACTCTTAACTGACAACTGATAACTGATAACTGACAACTATAAAGGAGTGATCCGAGATGGGAAAGTGGAAAATTATTACAATTGCTGGGGCAGTTGTACTCGTTGCAGTCATCGCTGTGGTTGTTGGACGTATTGTGTTTGCAACCAAAGATGATGCAGCCGGTGCTGCCGCATCAGCAGTAAAGACCGCAACCGTTGAACGCGGTGATATTGCTGTCACGATTGACGCAACAGGTACGATCAAACCGTTGAATATTGTTGAAGTCAGTTCCAAAGCGAGTGGGAAGATCCTGGAACTCAAGGTTGATGCCGGTGATTACGTCGAGAAGGATGAGATCATCGCTGTGATTGAAACGACCTACGTCCAGATCAGTTTAGAACAGGCACAAGCCGACCTACAATCTGCCGAAGCGCGTTTGCAACAGGCGCAAATTGACATCGAACTCCAGAGAGAGCAGTCTAACATTCAGATCCGGCAGGCACAGGAATCTCTCGCTGAAGCCCAGCAACGCCTCATCCAACTCAAGGAAGATATTCGTCTTGAGAAAATAGCCAACCAACGCGGGATCATGGATGCCGAAAACGGCCTTAACATCGCCAAAATTCGGTATAAATTGCTCACCTCCGATGAAGTCCGGGACGAAAATAGACAGCGTGCGAAAGCCTCTTTGGATCAGGACAAAGCAAACTTGGACCTGGTAACCATAGAGCATGAACGGAATAAAGCGCTTGCCGAGAAAGGACTCATTTCGCTGGCTGCATTAGAATCTTCACAGGCACAACTGAAATCTGCCACAGCGCGGCATCAATCATCTGCGGCAAACCTCAAATTGGTAGAGAAACCCGCGACTGAAGCGGAACTTGAATTGGGAAAAGCAGACATCAAGAAGGCAGAATTCAACCGCGAACTTGCCAAGGAACGTGTTGAGGCTGAAGCGACACGAGATATGGATATTACACTTCAGGAACAACGGATTGTGCAGGCTGAAGAATCGTTGAAACTCGCACAAGCGAATCGGAAGCAAATTGCCCGTAAGGAACGCGATATCGAAACTGCGCGTTTGGCAGTCAAACGCAGTGAAGTGCAGCTGGAGCTGCGCCAAATTGAGTACAACGATACGGTCATCAAGGCACCTATCTCTGGCACGATTCTTGAGAAAAAGGTGGAAGAGGGACAGTTAATCACTTCGCGTCTCTCCTCACTCGCCTCAACTGAAGGACAGGCGATCGTTACCATGGCAGACCTTGATACCGTTTACGTCGTGACTGAGGTCGATGAAACCGACATCGGTAAAATCCAAATCGGGCAACCTGTGACGATTAACGTCGAAGCCTACCCCGATATGCCGTTTCAGGGCGCAGTCTTGAAGATCGCACCCCAAGGACAGGTTATCCAGAATGTGACAACCTTTGAAGTAACCTCCGAGTTGAAGAATGTGGCGGCTACCCCATCATCACGCCAAGGCGCGATGCGCGGGGGTGGCGGTTGGCAAGGCGGTGGGGGGCGACCAGATTTCGCAAATATGACCGACGAACAACGCGAACGTTTCAGAGCAATGCGCCAGCAACGGCAAGCCGAAGGTGGGGCTGATGCAACACCATCGAGACCGACACCTCAAGAGTCTCCGGCACAACAAGCCACACAACAACCTGAAGCACCTACCGTAGCCGAGGGAGAAGCGGAGATGGATGATGATGATGACGGCGGACTTTTCGGCGGTTTCTTTCAGGAAGCACCCGCAGAAGAACCACCCATCCAAGCGGAACCCGCAGAGACTGAAGAGACAAAAATGCCGTTTCTCAAACCCGGTATGAACGCCTCTGTCCAAATTTCGGCTGTCAATAAAATCGACATTCTCACTTTGCCAGTTGAGGCAGTTCTTGATATGCGGGGCAGGAAGATGGTTCGGATCGTCGGTGCGGAAGGTCAACCCGGACGTCCACAACCTGTTGTAACGGGCGTTAACAGCTATGAGAAGATTGAGATCATCTCCGGACTCGCCGAAGGTGACATCGTTGCAATCGGTGGCTTTGAACGCGGCGGTGGTGGTGAAGATTGGCGAAGACGCATGATGCAGAACCCAGCATCCACAATGCGACGCATGGGAGGCGGTGGAGGTCGAGGACGATAGACCCCCTCATCTATTTGTAGGTACACCCAGCTACAATCGGCGGAACTGGGCATAGGAGCGAATGTTATGGGTATTCTTGAAAGTTTTGCAAACGCATTGAGTGCCTTATTGGCAAACAAACTCCGATCTCTATTGACAATGTTAGGCGTAATCATCGGTGTCGGCGCGATTATAACGACGACCTCAATCGGTGAAGGTGCGAAAGCCGATATCACTGAACGGATTCAGACTTTAGGGGCGAACATTCTCGCCGTTCGACCGGGGCAAAGCATGTTTCGCGGGCGCGGCTCTGCTGATGCGCGTAGGACCCTCACTGTTGAAGACATGGAAGCGTTACAAGAACGCGGACAGACTTTTAGTTATGTCACCCCTGAGGTGAGCAGCCGCGCACAAGTGAAGTTCCGGAATAAAAATACGAACACAACTATCGTCGGTACCGCTCCAGCATATCTCGTCACAGCGAATTTTACGGTTGAGAAGGGGCGATTTTTTACCGAACTTGAGATCCGACAACGAGACCGGGTCTGTGTCCTCGGTAAGACCGTTGTTGACAATCTTTTTGAAAACGTCGAACCGGTCGGTCAAACAGTCAAGATTAAAAATGTCGGTTTCCACGTTGTTGGTGTTATGAAGGAGAAAGGCGCGAGCGGATGGCGAAATCCGGATGACCAGGTTTTTATTCCTTATTCAACCGCTATGAAGCGCGTTTTTGGAAATGACTATCTGTCGAGTATCAGTGTACAAGCGAATAACGATAAACTTATTGCAGCAGCAGAAACCGAGTTAACCGAACTCATCCGAAAACAACACGAAATCCCGGTAAATAAGCAACCTGATTTTCACATCCGTAACCAAGCGGAATTCATGGAGACACTTGAAGAATCGAGCCAAACTTTTACCAATATGATTTTGGGAATCGCTGTTGTTTCTCTCGTCGTTGGTGGTATCGGCATTATGAACATTATGCTCGTCTCGGTGACGGAACGGACGAAAGAGATTGGGCTACGCAAAGCCGTTGGTGCGCAGCGCATTGATATCCTCGCGCAGTTCCTCGTTGAATCTACGACCCTCGCGGTTATCGGGGGGATTCTCGGTATCGGCGTTGGGATCGTGGGCGCGGAGGGTGTACCCTCAATCTGGGGCTGGCGAACCGAGGTTTCTGAAATGTATGCAGTCGTTTCATTTATCGTCAGCGCGCTTGTAGGTGTCTTTTTTGGCGCGTATCCGGCATGGAAAGCCTCGAAACTTCATCCGATTGATGCCCTCAGACACGAATAGGACTTATGCATTGGTTCTTAAAGTCCCCCTGATAAGGGGGATTTAGGGGGTTAAAAATTAGCAAACCTACCATCGCGTCCTGAATTTGCGTAAACTGTGTGTGGGTTGGGTTGAACCGTAAGTGAAACCTAACGCTCAAATTTTCGTAAATCTATATAATACAGGATTTACGCATTTTTCTCTGATAACTGCAGGCGGGGTTTGAAACCCCGCCTGCAAGAAGGGCTGCATAAGTCTATATAATAGATAAGATTGAACCGAAAACAGACCCAACTCCCAAATTTTCATGAGCTCTAAAGGAATCATTATGGAAAAAACAGCAGTTATCGCAGGTGTCGGTCCCGGCTTAGGGGCAGCACTCGCCCGTAAATTTGTAGAAGAAGGATGTAACGTAGCGCTCCTATCGCGCTCGTCTGCCTACATTAAAAACCTATCCACAAGATTATCAAAATCTGGACGCACTGCTATCCCGATCCCGACGGATATTACCGAGCCTGAGCAGGTGGAGCGGAGTTTTGATCGCATTCGTGAAGAACTCGGTGATCCCGATATCTTGGTGAATCATGCTGGAAACGCAGCGTGGGGTAGTTTTGCTGACCTCACCCCGGAGGCTTTTGAAGGCGCGTGGCGGGTCTGTACCCTCGGTGGGTTTCTCTGTTCAAAGCAGGTTGTGCCGGGGATGCTCAAAAAAGGTGGGGGGAGTATTCTATTTACAGGGGCGACCTCTGCTGTACGGGGGCGAGCAGGGGCATTGGCGTTTAGCAGTGCCAAGTTTGCGACGCGGGGTTTAGCATCAGCACTCGCCCGCGAAGTCGGTCCGCACGGTATCCATGTCGCCCATGTTATCGTTGACGGTGTCATTGATACACCGGGCGTACGACAACGCTATAAACTCAGTGAAAATGAACCGCTCCTCGAACCTGACGCGATTGCTGACACCTATTGGGCTTTAGTGCAACAGGAACGGAGCGCGTGGACCTTTGAGGTGGATGTCCGTCCCCATAACGAAGAATTCTTTACGTAGCGGATCGGAAATATAAACAATGGAAGGAGGGAAGAGCGGAAGGATAGAAGAATCCCCTTCCGATCTTCCAGCCCTCCAATCTTCCAATCTTTCTCTAAAACGTACTTTCACGTGAGGTTATCGGGCACCAACGTGTCATCTGAAGATGACGCAACAATACCGATTTCGCCTCTGGGGTACCGATCCGATAAAGCGCGTGCACCGCATCACCCCGGATATAGCGGTTTGTGTCAAACAGCATGTTCTGTAAACCTTCAACGGCACCTTCAGCGTCCTTAGCGATCCGTGCCAACGCAAACACCGCACTTCGGCGGACACCCTCACTTTTATCTTCCAACGCCTTTATAAGACCCGGAACAGCAATCGAACTCGATTGGCTCGTTGTCCCTAACGCCTCTACTGTGTGTGAACGGACACGATCGGATTCATCCGAAAGTGTCTCGACCAATGCTGGCACAACCGGTTCTGCTTTATTTCCCAAGTCACCGAGTGCCTCTGCTGCGTTATCCCGCGTATATTCACAGGAATCTTTCAACATATCGCGCAGGGCATCGACTGCCGGTGTTCCGACAGCATTGAGCGCGTAACAGGCGTTTCGACGCGTCATCTCCGATTCTTCTTGCAGACATCGCACTAAAGCAGGAACTGCTTTTTCCCCGAATTGTGGCAATGCATAAGCCGCTTGCAACCCTGTTGCTTCAGACGTGCTGTTGAGTGAACTGATGAGGTCGGACAGCGATTCACCGTTCGATGTTCCGTTTGTCTCGTTATCCTCCACCGCTCGATGCCAATTCCAGAGATGTCGGAACATCTCTTGGTGCTCAGCGGGCCCCACAGGTGTTCCGTTTGCCCAGTCCGTTTCTCTGTTTGCCCATGTCGGTGCTTCTGGTTCGGACATCCGGGCATAGAGGAATTTCATCATGTAGCGTCGCGTCTCACTGCTATTCGGCATGGCGCGGTGCCATAGGTCATAGTTCGCGAAGGCAACCGTCCCGGCTTCCCCGACAACGGGTTGTTCGGGTGAGACCTCCGAACCCTCACGCGTGCTATAATAGTGGCTCATCGGTACCACACCGGTGGGACCCAGTTCAAGCGGTGTATCTTGTGGGTAGTAGAAAACGAGGAGCCTGCGCGTATGATGCGACCACCGTTTCCCGCCATCTTGATGCAGCCCTTGCCCTTTACTGCCGGGTGGATTGTAGTGTGGATGGCGGTGCGGCTGCATATAGTAATCCGGTCCAAGAAGACTGGTCAACGCACCGCTAACGTTCGGGTCGTCAAGAACTTGTTGAATCTCTGGGATCCTCGGCAAAAGGTTGTTACCCGGATTCCCTTCCTTGTCAAAGACGCTTACCGTCTTTTCATAGACTGCATCGTGAAATTGCGCAGGCAATTCGGTTGTAACGGTCACGAAGCCGTTCACAATAAAATCCCGCATCTGCGCGTCACTTAAGAGGTGTTCTGCCATTTTTATCCCTCCCGCTTTTCCAAAGTTTACTATAAATTTTACTGTATTGTTTCATATAATTCCATAATTTTCAACAAGAAATTCTATTGAACATGCGATGCTAATTCTGATAAACTTCCTTGGGCATTTGCCACGTCTCTGACTGCAAGCAAAAACGCTTCAATGTTACCATCTTCCTCATATTCCTCAAGCGCTACGGCCAGATACTCCTTGGCATACGCCGAATCTACCAATCGTGCCTTGAGGCTCTCTTCGTAGTTCCTATATTTGCGCATTCCGTTGACTCCTTAAAATGCTTCCAAGTCGGGTTATCTTTGATTGAAGAAAGCCACTGCTCAAACGGTTCATTTCCGTTTTTATCTCGGTAAATCTGTATCTCCATGGAACAATTATATCCCACAAGCGAACAATTTTCAAGAGCATTGACGTTAATGAATGCCTCTGGCAGTAAACATTACCTAATTCACAAATCATATACACCGTTAAAAAATTCCCCACCAAATCCATAATTATGCTAAAATTATTAAAACTAAGGCGGATTTCAACGCTTATGATACGAATATTGGAGGGCACAGCATGGGACGAAGTTTTGAAAAATCACTTGCATGGCAAAAACGCGCGAAAGCAGCGTTGGTCGGCGGTGGGCAACCCCATAAACAGAGCCAGCCACCGAGACCTGTTATGGTCGCAGGCGCGAAAGGCGCGCATTTCTGGGATGCCGATGGCAACGACTATATCGACTATCTGATGGGATACGGACCCATGATCCTTGGACACGCATATCCGAGTGTGATTGATACGGTCACGAGATACCTCGTCGAGCGTGGCAATGTCTACAATTTCGGGCATACACTTGAGGTGGAACTCGCCGAGAAATTGGTACAGATTATCCCATCAGCGGATAGAGTCGCTTATTTCGTTGGCGGGTCGGATGCAACGACCGGCGCGATTAAGTTCGCACGCGCATACACCGATAGAGAAAAGGTGATTCGGTCGGGGTATCACGGATGGCACGATTGGTGCAGCCACGCACGCGGACACCTGTCGAGTGCTGCTGCTGCAACCCTTAGCGTTGATTTTAATGACCTTGATGGACTCGCGGACCTCTTTAAAGCGCATCCCGGCGAGATCGCCTGCTTGATTATGGAACCTTCTGGGCATGACCTTCCCGAAGACGGCTACCTTGAAGCGGCGAAGAAACTCGTCAATGACAACGGTGCGTTGATGATTTTCGACGAAGTTAAAACAGGGTTCCGTTATGCTTTGGGCGGCGCACAGGAATACTTCGGAGTTACGCCTGACATGTCTGTTTTCGGAAAAGCACTCGCGAACGGGTTTGCAACGGCTGTTGTTGTCGGAAGAGAAGAAATTATGGACGAAGTGGGCGATGTTTGGGTCGCCGCGACCTTCCATGGCGAAGTATCACTCGTTGCAGCCGCAATCGCCACCATTGACGAACTCGAAGCGAAAGACGGTGTCGCCTTTATGTGGAAACAAGGACAGAAATTGTTGGATGGTTACAGGGAAATGACAGCACGCCTCGGTATTGAAAACGCTCGCATTGGTGGCATCGGTCCCATGCCCTACTTTGGTTTGAGCACCGATAGTGATGACGAAAAACAACAACGGTTCCACAAAACCTTCTATGAAGCGACCTTAGATGGCGGTTTGTACCTACCGGAAGGACATATCTGGTTTATGTCCATGTCCCATACCGATGAAGATGTCGCGAAGACACTCAGCGTTTCTGAAGATGCGCTCAAACGCGCGAAAGCCGCATAGGCAGGATAAATCATTGAATACTGGTAGAGATATTATATAAGTCTCCCTGATAAGGGGCGGTGAATGCCCATAAGGCATTCATACTCGGGGAAGCCCATACGGGCTTCATACCGTTGATTCTTTAGGGGGTTTCTTCCAATCGCAAGTCCCCCTGATAAGGGGGATTTAGGGGATTTCTTCCAATCGCAAGTCTCCCTGATAAGGGGGATTTAGGGGGTTTCTTCCAATCTCTACAATCAAGAGGATTTTCTCATGGCACAAGCCACAAATCACACAAAACCTTTCATTGTTGATAAAAATCTCGGTACAGCACTCGACATTGACAACGCACAATTGACAGAAACGACTTCTGATGGTACGCCTGTCGTCGCGCCGACCCAAGAACAGAAGTACCTCTTTGATATGCGCGGCTGGCTCTTAGTTCCGGGTGTGCTGTCGGGGGATGAACTCGCAGAGATGCAGGAATTCGGCTATAAACTCCGCCACGAACCGGATTCAATCCCCGAGCATGAACGTTCTCCGCTCGGGGGTCCCATGCAACGCCTTGCCGATCATCCGAATGTCATCGGTTTCCTCAACGAATTTCTTGCACATCCGGCGTTATCAAGTCAAGAGTGCTACGGTTTCCGAATGGAATCTTGTAGTTTGTTCTATCGGACGGTTGGTGATGGCAACTTTGGACCGCATAACGGCAACGGGATGCTCCGTTTCCCCGGCGATTCGCACCTCTATCGGTGTATCCCCGGCAGAGGGTATAGCGGCTTAACCCGCATTGTTTGGGAACTGAACCCTGTTAAATATCGGCAGGGCGGTACGCTTTTTATTACAGCGAGCCATAAAGCCGTTTACACTGCACCCGATACAATCCGAACCCAAGATTCACCTATCTGGGATACATACGAGTGCCCCGCTGGGTCGCTCCTCTTTTTTACGGAGGCGTTGACACATAGCACACACACTTGGACGAACGAAGAGAACGACCGTCTCGCGATTTTCAGTTGTTACAACACCGTCAATAGCAAATGGCACGACTGGGATCCGCATCCGCAATTGCTTGAGGAGATGCCTGCCAAACGGCAAACCCTTTTCCGTCCTGTCCGTGCGGCTAATAATTTGATAGGCGAGACATATCGGCATTAGTTAATAGTTGTCAGTGGCCAGTCGTCAGTTGCCAGTTAAAGAAAGGAAACCTGATGGACCAGACGCTCACTGCGTGGTACTCTTAACTGGAAAGCGAAGTGCTGTCGTTTCTAACTCGTAACTGGAAAACGCAGTGCTGCCGTTTCAAAGCGAAGTGCTGTCGTTTAAAACTGGTAACTATTTCCTCTGACAACTGATAACCGATAGGCATAAAAAGCTCTGCAGGCGGGGTTTGAAACCCCGCCTGCAGTGGGGCTGCGTAAGTCCTAACTACGAAAAAGGAGGTGTTCGTATGCGTCACATTGGATCAACGCCTGTTACCGCGCCGGGTTGGACTGCGAAACCGAAGGAAGGGATCGCTATCGTTGATTGTGATGTCCACCACAATTTTCGGCACCCGACGCAGCTCCTGCCTTACTTGTCAAAATTCTATCAGGAACATCTCCTTGACCAAGGTTTGCATCTCGGTGGGTACCCCAACATCCCGATTCGGAGCAACCGCGTAGACCTCAAAGGACGCGTCGAAGATGCCGTCGAAACGACACCCAAGAACTCCGGTGGCGATCCGAGGGATTTCAATTTCACATTGGAGTTTCTCCAAGAGGAGCATCTGAATGTTTGGAATATTGATGTCGCGCTGCTGACGGGGCCGCCTCCGTTCTACGGGTATTCTGGACTACCCGATCCTGATTGGGCGGCTGCCCTCTGCCGCGCCTTTAACGATTGGACGATTGAACATTGGCTGGAACGCGACGAACGCGTCGTTAATGCGATTCTCGTTTCACCATCCGACCCACCGCAAGCCGTTGCGGAAATCAACAGGCTCGCAGATCGGAAGGACACCGTCGCTGTCATGGTCCCGATGGGAACCAGTAGACCCTTTGGCAACCGTTTTTATCATCCCATCTGGGCAGCGTGTGAAGAACACGGATTACCTGTCGTTTCGCATATCGGCGGTGGCGGCGGCGCAACCCGAAATACGCCGACCCCTGTCGGACATCCGACCTACTACATGGAATCTCGGATGAGCCGCCCTTATTTCGCTAGTTCACACGCGACATCTCTCATCTGCGAAGGGGTCTTTGAGAAGTTTCCTAACCTCAAGTTTGCACTTATTGAAGCGCAACAGATGTGGGCGGTGCCGGTGATGTGGCACCTCGATACCGATTGGAAGGCACTGCGAGACCAAACCCCGTGGCTCAAACGTCTGCCGAGCGAGTATTTCCGTGAACACATTCGGATCGGGTCACAACCGATGCACGAACCCGAAAAACCGGAACAGATGTACCAGATGTTAGAGATGCTCCATGCTGATGAGACACTCATATTCTGCTCAGACTTTCCACATTTCGACTGGAACGATCCGGTAACAGTTTTCCCCAAACTTCCAGAGGATTTACACCACCGCATCTTTGCCCAAAACGCTCTGGACATCCTGCGATTGGATTTAGAGGAAGCCAACGGATCCCCAAAACCGTAGAGGCTGGGTTACCCAGCTCGTCCGAATTCCCGAAACCGTAGGGGCTGGGTTCCCCAGCCCGTACAGAAAGCAACCCAGGAGGGATAAATTAAAAAATGGCGCGTGTTGTTGTGGGAAAAGTATCAGAGATTCCGCCGGGGAAGCGCAAAATCGTTGTGCCGTTCCGCGGTAAAGCAGGCATCGGGGTCTTTAACGTTGATGGCAAATTTTACGCCATTCGCAACATCTGCCCGCACAAGCGTGGTCCGCTCTGTACAGGCGAACTCACGGGGCGATTTGCCGCCGATGCACCGCCTTCACTTCAAGGAACCATGCTCTCTGTTGATGGTTTAGGTGAAATTCTTCGTTGTCCGTGGCATCAGTGGACGTTTGATATTGCGACCGGACAGTGCCTCGTTGACGAATCATTGCGCGTAGCGACTTACCCCGTCAAGATTGAGGGTGACGATGTTGTTGTAGAATACGATGAGTAAAAGGCTATTGAAATAAGTTTCGCACAATAAAACAAATAGGACTTACGCGCCCCTTCTTAAAGTCCCCCTGATAAGGGGGATTTAGGGGGTTAAAAACACCGAAATTGCTGCTTTTTGCCTAAGTCCTAACAAAGATGGAAAGGACACCATTCGTAGATTCACACAGGTTTTTAGGTCTGTAGTACCTATATGTCTATAGAGATTTCTTTGATCAATATCGTGCCGAAAGGCACCAATGTTCCGATAGGGGGGCAAAATGATTAACAGTACTCCGAGACAAATACTTGTTATAGCTATTGTAGCAACTGTTTTAATGGCTACAAATATGGCACAGGCGCGTCAGGCAGTTACCGATGGACTGGTGAGTTACTGGTCTTTTAATAAGGATACGGTCACAGGTAAAACGGTTAAAGATATTTTCGGTGCTAACGACGGAACTATGGACGGGAATGTCGCTGTCGTTGATGGTAAAGTCGGTGAGGCACTCAAATTTAGTGGTGGACATGTTGATTGTGGCGCGGATAAGAGTTTAACCGACATTGGCGATCAGGTTACATTGGAGGCGTGGATAAAGCCGGAAAAACCCGGTTGGGCAATTTTTGCTGGCATATCAAGGTCAGGAAATAATTCTTATGTGATTGCGTGGTCAGACCAAACTCGCGTTGATTTTAATCTCTGGAACGGTGCCTTAGAGACATGGCCCTTTCACAGCGTGGAACAGCCCGACGTAGGTAAATGGCATCACATCGCTGGCGTTTACGATGGTTCCGAAGCCATTATTTATATCAATGGTGAAGTGGATAATGAGAAAGAATTTGAGGGTGCCATTAAACATAATGGAGAGAATTTTTGGATGGGTGCCAGAAAATCGGATGGACTTCCATATCATGGTCTGCTTGACGAACTTCGTCTCTACAACCGCGGTTTGAGTCAAGAAGAGATTGAACAAAACCTTGACGCGGAAGGACTTGCTGTTGAACCGACCCAAAAATTGGCACTCACTTGGGGCGCGATAAAGTTTTCAAAGTAAGACTGCTTATGAAACAATTAACTGATACTGAAAAACAGCAGCTTGATGCCAAGATTAAAGAAGAACAGAAACGGCAGCAGGCACTTAGAGAATCGAATCCGGATCTACCAGAATCTTTTAAAGTGGCATCGGCAAAAACACAGGGTATGAAGGGACTTGTGCCGAAGCACCTCTGGAAATACGTTTTCCTCGTGGGTATTCTTTCCCTTGTTGTTTGCAACGGGGTTCTATTTTTTTATGGACGAGATTCCGGTTCTGCAAAGATCTTCAATCTCAACCTCATGGTAGCTTTGATGTTGCTTTTCAATCACATTGCCTTTAGCTTCACAAAAACTGGGTGGAAAAGTCGTGTGATGAAGATCGTCGCATGGGTGTGGATGGTACTTGTATTCGTTTATATGTACATCTCTTGGGTAGCTTAGGAATTGGATTGCTTGGAGGGATCATGATTAAGGCAGTTTTCTTTGACCTCGATGAAACACTCTGCGACTCCGATACAGCATGGAACATCGCTGTAAAGGAAACATTTCAGCGTTTATGTGAGCACGCGCCAAATGTTTCGGAAGAGGCGATTACAGAGGCATGGACAGCAGTTCACGCGAAACTCTTCCAACAACTCAACGCAGGGAAGTGCTCCATGGCGGAAGTCCGGGACTCACGTTTTCCGTGTCTGTTCAAGGAACTCGATTTGCCCACAGATCAAGCGATGGAAGAACTCAGTAACTTTTTCTGTTCACGTTACCTCACAAGTTTATATCTTTACGATGATGTCGCGGTCCTTGAGAAGTTACACACATACCATGTCGGTATCATTACAAACGGTGCACACGATGATCATACGGACAGCCAACTTTCTAAAGTCCGATACCTTGGACTCATGGAACGTATCCAGTCGTTGACGATTTCAGGTGAAATCGGTGTCAGGAAACCGAACCTCGAAATCTTCAAAGTGGCTTGTGAACGCGCTGATGTCTTACCGGAAGAGGCGATATTCGTCGGAGATTCTGTTCAAAATGACATCATTGGTGCCAACCGTGCCGGTATAACAAGCGTTCTCATCAACCGAAAATCGGAAGCACTAATACCGCAGATAGCAGATGAACAACCGGACTATACAATCTCGAATTTACACGATATTTTGTCCTGCTTGGAACACAAACAGGATTGGCATCGCTATAATTAACCCTACCACTGCTTTGTTAGTCCCGTAGGGTTTATTTGCTTGGGTATTTCTGCAGTATCTGTGTAGAACAGTATGCGTGTGAAAAGAAAATAGCCCCGTAGGGGCGGCATTTGCATTCTGCTCACCAATCTCCATGTAATATAGATGTCACCCCTACGGGGTTGAATAATGAGAGGCGATTTTTTCTACAGAGATAGCGTCCCTACGGGACTAAAATGCAGTATAGCGGGCACTGCCAAAATATTTACACATCCAATTACCGCTTTTGGTGTCTATAGTAAAACCGAAAAATAAATCAACACTTTAGAAAATAACAAACCTACCCCCACAATGCAGGCTGGGTTTGGAACCCAGCCTTCTATGGATGTCTCGTTAATTGTAGGTTTTACTATAAATTTCCGATATGTGCTTCGGTTTGCGTAAGTCCTGAAGGAGATAATTTCCGTGAAGCAATTAACCGATACTGATAGACAGCAACTTGAAACGAAAATTGAAGAACAAGAACGCCAGGAAAAATCCCCAAACCCCGCTGAAGATTCAAAATGGACGTCAGCCGTAACCAGATTTACGTCAAGTTATCTCTGGAAATACGGTTTCCTATCTCTCATTCTCTGTTTCGTTATTTTTAATACTTTTATTCTCATCAGGTGGTGGAGACTTGACGATGAAAATAATTATATTGAATATCATAGTTACATGGGGCTCGTGATTGCCTTAATACTGTTCTTCAACCACATTGCCTATTTTCTCACGACAACAGGATGGAAAAGCGTCGTGATGAAAACGGTCGCATGGGTTTGGATAGGATTAGGATTTGTTTACTTCTTTTGGATACTTGGGTAAGGAGCCGCGATGAAAGCGTTATTCATTGATGACCATAGTGTTGAGGAAATCGACAATCTTGCTCGGAAACTACACCCACTGCAAAAGTTCGACAAGAACGTCGTGCTTCGGCCGGAGCATCGCTGGGAAAATTGTGGTATTATGATGTGGACAACCCCCGCGTGGGTTCCCGATGAATCAGTTTTCAAGACACTCTACTATGCCAGTTCAGAATCAGATGATCCAGAGGTCAAGCTCGATGTGACAGGTGCACCGATGGGTGGACGGAGTTTTATCTGTTATGCGACCTCGGAAGACGGTGTGAACTGGGATAAACCGTCTTTGGGACTACAAGATTATGATGCCCTCACATGGCGCGGCACCGCAATCGGCACAGAGAACAACATCCTACCGACAGGCGTACCGCTCGGACCGATCTACGACCCTGACGACCCTGATGAACAACGTCGCTATAAAGGCATGGGATGGGGAAAAGGTGGTGGTGGGCTGACACCAGCAGTCTCCCCGGACTGCCTTCACTGGACATACCTTGATACCCCAGTTGTTCCAAGTTCGGACGAGGCACACTTCGGTTATGACCAAGAGAAACGGCTATTCATCGCGACCGTCAAACACGCTGGACCCGATGGCAGATCGCCTTATGGACGCAGTTTCTGTCTGAGTACCAGTGAAGACTTTGAAAACTGGAGCGGGATAGAACTGATTTTTCACGCCGACCAGATGGATCAGGAGAACGGGGAAGAACGGATACGTAAATTCATCGAAGATCCCGATTATCTTACCCCCATATACAACCGACCTGAAGAATGGCGCACCGACGTTTATAATTTTCCGGTATTTCGTTACGAGGGGTTGTATCTCGGACTACCTGTGATGCATCATTGGACAGGGAAGCACCCACCCCTCTATGAAAACGTAGACAGTCGCAAGTCAGTGGAACTGGCTTCGAGTCGCGATTTACGGCAATGGGAACGGGTCGGGAACCGTATGCCATTTATTGAGCTATCACCCGTAGGGGACGGCAGTGCCTACGATACAGGGCAGATTTCGGTCGTCAACGGACCGATCAGACGCAATAATGAACTCTGGTTTTACTATCTCGGCGTTCGGCAGCGCAGCCAGCCACTGGCAGACATAATGAGCAGAAAATACCTCAACAACTTTGCGATGGCACTCGCCAAACTCCGCGTTGACGGTTTCGTGTCGCTTAAGGGTGGCATCGAGTGGGGTTCGGTGTTGACCAAACCGATGGTCGTCGAAGGCAGCGAACTGCGCGTTAATGTAGATTCTTGGCGCGGCAGGGTTAAGGTGGAGGTTCTCAATGCCGATGATGGACAACCGCTTCCGGGATACACTTTCGACGAAAGTATCCCCGCGATGGTCGATAGCATTGACGAACCGATGCATTGGAAGGAGAAGGCTGACCTTGCTGAACTCCGCGGTCAGACCGTGCGCCTTCGCTTTTCTATACTCGAAGCAGAAATTTACGCCTTCTGGTTCACCGACTGATTTTCAAGGAACAAAACTATGAACACAGCCATTAAAAAAACAGAGGCACTCATCCACAGCAGACGCGTGCTTGATGCAATGTACGAAGACGATCCGTATCGACCGCGCTATCACTTCACGCCGCCGTTTGGCTGGATGAACGATATTAACGGCTCCATCTTTTGGAAGGGACGCTACCACATCTTCTATCAACATAATCCCGAAGGTGGCTATTGGAAATGGATGCAATGGGGACACGCATCGAGTGTCGATCTCGTGCATTGGGTGCATCATCCAATCGCTCTAACGCCTGACCTTGATGGACCCGACCGTGGCGGATGTTTTAGCGGCGGGGCACTCGTAAATCGAGAGGGCATTCCGACGTTCATCTATCACGGCATCCCCGACGGGACATGTATCGCAACGAGTGATGACGATTTGCTCATTACGTGGGACAAGCACCCAGCGAATCCAGTGATTCCCGTACCAAAACCCGGTGAGAAAGGACACGGCGAATATATCGTATTTGATCCGTGTGCTTGGGTGGAAGGCGATACGTATTACGCACTCATCGGAAATACAATACCGGGACAAAGCGGCGATGGAACGGCGCTGTTTAAGTCTTCTGACCTTGTAGACTGGGAATTTGTGCGCTCCTTTTATGAATCGCGGCGTGAGTGGACATACGAGACTGAAGACTGTGCCGTTCCCGATTTTTATCCGCTGGACGATAAGCACATGTTGCTGTTTTGTAGCCACTGGCAGGGGACACAGTACTATCTCGGCAGATTTGAAGATGAGAAATATCACGTTGAAGGATATGGACGAATGAGTTGGGAGGGTGGATTGCTCGGTGGACCGCGTTCCCTGTTAGACGGGCAAGGCAGGCGTATCTTCTTCGATTGGGTTCGCGAAATTCGCGGAACCGAACAAGAGCGTGCTTCTGGGTGGTCAGGGGTTATGACAGTCCCACGGATCCTGTCCCTCGCAACCGATGGAAGTCTTCAGATTGAACCCGTCCCAGAGTTAGAGTGTCTACGGATGAACCCGAAGGTGCGTGAAAATGTCACCTTGAAGGCTGATGATGAGATAAACTTAGAAGAGGTTCAGGGGAATTGCCTTGAATTGGCTGTTGAAATTGATCCCGGCGATGCAACCGAAGTCGGCGTTCAGGTGCTTAGCTCACCAGATCAGGCTGAACACACCAGAATTCTATATGTTCCAGCGGACGGCACTTTAAAAATTGACATCAGTCGTTCTACCCTAAACGAAGCCATTCAGTATCCGCGTTACCGGAGCGCGGGCGGTAATGAGAGATTGCCAGAATCAGAACGGTTTGTCGATGCAGAGCGCGCCCCGTTTGCCCTGATGGATAACGAAACCCTTCAACTCCGTATCTATGTTGATAAGTCTGTGGTTGAAGTCTTCGTGAACGGTAGGCAGTGTATTACACAACGGGTCTATCCGACGCGATCTGATAGCATGGGTGTGAGGTTAGTGAGCCGTGGCGGACAGGCGCGTTTTCGATCCGTTCAGGCGTGGGAAATGGCACCCGCATTTTAAAAAAGTTGACCCTTATGTCAAAATGTCCTATACTGCTCCTATGAGATTCGTTGAATTAAAGCGTTAATCGGCAACTTGTGAGGTGAACATAATGGCTTATGAGATTCCGAAAACAGTTTTAGGTCGCACAGGTTTAACGGTTACTCGACTCGGTAGTGGGGGAGCGTATTGTGAATCCGTTGACGGCTACCGGAAAGCAATTGATGCCGGTATCAATTATATGGATACAGCACGCGCATACAGAGACGGCGAGGATGAAAAAGTCATCGGGACCGCTATAAAGGGACAACGCGATAAACTCATCATTGCAACGAAAACCGCTAAGCGTGATGCAGAAGGGGCACGAACAGAACTTGAAACATCGTTACGGATGCTTGGCGTTGATTACATCGATATTTACCAACTGCATCACCTGAACACGCCAGCGGAACGAGACCAAGCGTTAGCACCCGGTGGCGCGCTGGAGATGGCGCGAAAAGCGAGAGATGAAGGACTTATCCGTTTTATCGGTGTTACCGGTCACGATTGGGTCCAGATTCAGCACGCTGTCG
Organism: Candidatus Poribacteria bacterium; assembly: GCA_022394775.1. Lineage (GTDB taxonomy): Bacteria > Poribacteria > WGA-4E > WGA-4E > WGA-3G > WGA-3G. The sequence goes on along the minus strand of JAGFCB010000259.1, from coordinate 9,612 downwards.
CCACAGGGTTTTTCGATACCGTCCTCTGTTGGTATAATTGCGCAATGAAAACGCCAGAAGATACAGTTTTCCCCGCTGCTGACAAACACGATACGGGGGTCGTCATTATGAACGCCTCGCGTAATGATAGACTCTTTGGAGATGCAGACGCACCATCGCCAGAACAGTTCTACCGTTATGTGCTGAGCCATAAGAGTGTCCATCTAACGATTATGGGATTGAGGGATGTTGAACGGTTCCATCGCATTGCAGAGGCACTTTCCGAGCGAGAAACCTTGACACCCGAAGAACAAGCGGATTTGGAAAAATACGGAGCGCAACGGCTCGAAGATGGCGCGCTGACATGACACTTAAATCTAATGCTGAGACAAGTGAACGAGTGAATTTGCCAACAAGCGAATAGGATTCTTGATGGATAAAGACGCACCAAACCAGAATAACGCTAACGCAAAAGATTCCTATCCGCATGAGAAACGCAATTTAATCGTATTCGGTCTGAACCAAATTCTGATGCGTCTCGGTTGGATGTTCAAATCCGAATCTGTTGTCATACCGGCGTTTATTGAAGTCTATACCGCATCTGGAACGATCCGCGGGTTACTACCGCTCATTCTGCGTGTCGGGCAGAGTCTACCGCAATTTCTGGTCGCACAACGTGTCTCGCGAATGTCGAAAAAACAGGTATTCTTTGTTTTCACGAGTTTCGGTTTTGCGATTCCTTGGTTCATATTGTCCCTAACTTTACGCTTAACAGATTGGTCTGCGACTGTCATGGTGTTAGTCTTTCTTGTGCTATGTGCCATTCACTGGCTCATGGTCGGTTGCAATCATCTGGCTAACGGAACGTTACAGGGAAAACTCATCAGCCCCGAAAAACGGGGTAGGCTCCTCGCTTATTCTAATATCATCGGTTGCACGCTTGCGATCGGACTCGCCGTTTTCCTCCTACCGCGCTGGCTTTCTGGAAGCACCGCACGGTATGGAATGCTTTTTGGGGGAACGGCTGTGGCCTTCGGGGGTGCTGCCGTAGTCAGTTTTGGGTTTAGAGAACTCCCTTCACCGACACAACGCCCCGCACCTTTTTTCAGATTCCTCGGTGATGCCCTACTTTTACTGAGACACGATAGGGATTTTCGACGGTTTGCAATGGTTATCCTGCTGTTTTATTCAATATGGCCCCTTTTCCCACACTACACCGTTTTCGGACAGCGGACACTCGGACTCGCTCCATCCGGTTTCGTCACATTGATAGTCGCACAAAATGCATCCAACGCTATCGGTGCCGGGATTATGGGCAACATCGCAGATCGTTCGGGGAACCGGTTCGTCCTACGTATTCTGATATTAATCAGTGCTTTTATGCCCTTATTGGCGGTCGCCATTAGTCAAATGCCTTCCGGTGCTCAGTTTTACTGGATTATCTTTGCGCTTATGGGGTTCACACCGGTGTCCGCACGCATCGTCACGAACTACACCCTTGAAATCGCACCGCAGGAGAAACATCCCCAATATCTCGGCGTGATGAGTCTTTTCCAAACGATACCGTTGTTTGTTTCTCCCCTGATTGGCGCGTTAATCGAGGAATTCGCCTTTGAACCCGTTTTCATCAGTTGTTCGGTCCTCGTTTTGCTCGGATTCCTGCTGACCTACCGATTGGCGGAACCCCGATTTAACCAAGAACCCTGAGAATCGGTGTTCCTCTATAAGGTGTGTTGGGTAAACACAACATTTATCAGAATTTACGCAGCCCTCTTTGCAGGCAGGGTTTGAAACCCTGCAGTGCGTAATATGTAGGGTATCGTGGCAAAATGCGTAAGTCCTGTTTATTTTTTTGAGCGAACGGTTCTATCCAAGTCCCAAAGGAGAATAATACCATCACTGCCGCTGCTGGCGAGGGTTTTTCCATCAGGTGAGAATCGCAATACCCTGACAGTGCTTGTGTGTCCAGTGAGAGTTGTCAGTATGCGTCCACTTGGAATTTCCCATAAACGAATGAGGTCTGATCTGCCTAACTGGCTGTCGTATACACTGCCACCGGCGAGGATTTTCCCATCAGGTGAAAATGCCAGAGCGAAAACTTCGTTTGTATAGGTCCGGAGCGTAAGGATTTCGTTCCCGGTGATGGCATCCCACAACCGGATCGTTGCATCATCGCTCCCACTCGCAAGGATTTTCCTATCGGGTGAAAACGCGAACGTCCAGATATCGCCTTTATGTTCGGTGATTCGATACATTTCGCGACCGGTTGCGACCTCCTGTACCTGAATGTACTTTCGATCTTCGTCAATCTTAGCAGTGATCACATGATTCGGTAAATTCGGGGATTGTTTTCCAAGCGTTTCTTCAAGATCAGGGGCTGAGATTTGGACACCCGTGGTTGTATTCCAAAACTGCAGTTGATCTTCGCTACCATAACGTACAAGCCGACTGATAAGTGTCTGTCCATCATCAGAAAACTCCAATGTGCTGGCACCTCTACCGTGCCCTGTGGTGAAAGTAGAGAGATATGTTCCTGTTGCTGTCTCCCATTGGTGAATTGTGCCGTCCCAGCTGCCAGTTAGGATAGTGTTACCATCAGGGGAGATTCCTAACGCTTCATGTTGATCCGTATGCTTTGTGTAAATGGATTGAAGACGTTCACCAGTTTCTGTGTCCCATACGTGGAGGTCTTCGTTTTCCCCTTTCCAAGACCTCCAATCGAAGCCGATGAGGGTTTTCCTATCTGGAGAGAACACCAAGTGGTCCGTGCGATGCTTTATCGTAAGGTGTGCCTGCGGTTTACCCTTTTGAAATCTATGTAATATGATGTCATCTGCACTACTACTGGCGAACATTTTCCCGTCTGGTGAAAATGCCAACCCGTCAATCCAACCACGTTTGTGATCCCTCAGGGTTGAGAGTTTTCGTCCAGTCTCAGCATCCCAGAGCCGCAGAATGCCATCCGAATGTCCGCTCGCAAAGATTTTCCCGTCTGGTGAAAAAGCGAGTGCTTTAACAGCATTTGGATATGGTCTGGTTCTATGCTTATCAATCCAAATTTTGAACCTGCGAATCAGGTTATCCGTGTATGTAGTGTGGCGTTCAAGCTGTTCACCGGTCTCTGTATCCCAGAGGATCAGCGTGCCTTCCCATGTGTCGCCACTAACGACGGTTTTTCCATCGGGAGACACTGCAATGGTTTGAATTCCGCCCAAGTGTCCAGCGAAAACAGCGGTCTGTTTGCCGGTGTCTATGTCCCACAACCGGATTGTTCCATCGAAACTTCCACTCGCGAGGAAACGCCCATCTGCTGGGAAACCCAATGAGGTAACCCTACCTGTGTGTCCTGTAAGCATCGCGAGTTCCTTTCCTGTCTGCGCGTCGTATATCCAGATACCTATATCTGTTGCAACTGCGATGCGGTTACCATCGGGTGTATATTTGATGTCATGTAAGTTGCCTTTTCCGAGTCGAAATTTGGCTTCTTCAGGAAGCTGCCATTGAGAATAGTCTGTATCTGTTTCCTCCGATGCTGCGTCTGCAACCGATGCCGACACATCGTTAGGCTGCTGGTTGCGGGTATCACTTTTGCTCAGTGTATTGACATTTCCCAACTGCCTTCGGACATCCGGTTTGGATTCGAGGTTTAGCACAATAGGTGCCTCAATCAATTCCACCGTCATCTCTGATGCAGCATCGAAACTATACGGCTTTTGGAAACGCGACACGTATTGACTACCAACACCTAACATTAAAAATACAACTGCCAACGTAGACGCAGCGAGCACCCACGGCACCAACGGTTTACTGTTCGGGGGCGCGACCGGTTTCAGACGCGAAATTTCACCCATGATATTCTCTGTTAGATTTGGTGTGATCTGGAAATTGCCTAAAGCCTCTCGTATCATCGGTTCCTCCTTTTTTAGACGTCGCCGCGCCCGGTAGAGACGATTCTTAATCGCGCTTACCGATACACCCAAGAACTCACTTATCTCTTCGTACGTCATTCCCCCAAGGTAGTAGAGCGTGATGACGATCCGGTCACTCTCCTGAAGTTTGGCAAGCAGCTGCTTGACGACTTCGCGCTGCGCTTCTGCGGTTGTCCGTTCGTTTTCCACAATGACATATCCAGAATAGGTCGCTTTTTCTAATGCCGCGCTGTTTGTGTCTTCTAACGACTGTGTTGACAAACGTTTCTTACGCATCCACATCTTGCAGTAGTTCGTCGCTATCACATAGAGCCAACCCGCAAACTTCTGCGGTTCCTTGAGCGTCGAAAGGTTCTGATACGCTTTTAGAAAGGTGTCTTGCGTAATTTCTTCGGCGATGTGAAAATCTCCAGTTTTCCGCCATGCGAGCGCGTGCACCGGTTTTTGGTGTTTTTTTACAAGTGCGGAGAACGCAGTATCATCACCTGCGAGGACGCGTTGGATGAGCTGAGCATCGTCGTGTTTCATCGGATACCTCTGGAAACGGAATGTTCATGATTTATGCCCATAATTGTTAACGATGCGACTTGAAATAAAAAAGTCTCACAATTCCGTCAATTCTTGATTGTGAACTTCGCCGATAGATACGGGAACATGTAAAGGAGGTTGAAAATTCTATTTTTTTATGGATAGTGAGAGAGAGGCGGATTGTATCCGTGTTGCTCAATTTCCCCGCTTTCTGTTAGTGAAATTATACCATAAATCCAGTGAATAGGGCATATACTTTGAGTTGAGGTCCCTCTCTTTTCTATAGACTTACCTTCATATCTATGATAACATGTTCGCTAACGGATTTTAATCCTTCAATACGGTACAGGAGAAACGACGCCATGGCAGAGAAGATGTCGTGCCCATTTTGCCAGACCGAGGTTGAATACGTTATCGAAAATTCGCCTGATTGGTACCGAGATCCGTCTCTACCCGTCTACCGAATCGATTGTCATGAGAAATGTAGGCAGTATTGGCTTGAAGCAATCTCTGAACCACACCCACAGATTGATCCTGCCATCGTTGCCTTCTTGGATTCACTCAACGATGAACAGCGAACATTTGTATCCGAATCAACACGACACGCGTGTGACAGTGGTATTTTGATAGTTTACAACAGAAATATCTTACAATACCTCCTCACCGATTGGCACTATGCAAAAGCAGCTGTTATTTTATATGGATTCAATGACGTTTCATTCCGAATTAGTGGTATCGGATTTGATTTTGCGAATATATTGTTTTTCTTCAACACTGAAGACACACGGTTCACACTGAGAATCCACCGCGCTGGGACCTCTATCCATGAAATTCGATCTAAAATCTATTGGTTAGAGGCTCTTTGGAGCGAAGGACACATCAAGACCCTCTCTCCTGTTCCAGGACGTGATGGCGAAATGATTCAAAGTATATCTCCAAATGACCTACCGTCGCGCTATGGCGTTGTATACGATTGGATTCCCGGCGAGACGCTTCACTCACTCTCTGCAGCGGAAAAAACGCCGGAGCTGATTCGGAGGCTTGGGAACATGGTAGGTCGCATGCACGCTGTGTCGGAAACGTTAGAATTACCAGACGGGTTCACCCGCCCGCGGTACGATATCGACTGGATTGCTGCCAAGGTTGAAAAGGTGCTTACAAGTGATCACACGGACGCTTCCGCAGCGGAACTCGCAAAACTATCCACGCTTCCAGCGCGGTTCTTACAGATTATCGGAGAACATGCTGAAGCACCCGACGTTTTTGGACTGATTCACTCGGACCTCGAACCGCACAATATCATTATCTCGGACGGACAACCCTGTCCAGTTGACGTGATGGCGTTCGGGTTCGGTTATTATCTCTCAGATACTCTGACACTTTCACGGCATTTTAGTGAAGATGAACAGACAATTTTCTTTGAGGGGTACCAAGAAATTCGGTCCCTCCCGACAGATTATCGGCAACAGTTGGCGCTCTTTGAAGAGTTGCGCACACTGTAACCCAATAGGTAAGTCTAATCGGAAAAAGATCGGATACGCCAGAACCATTCAATTCTCTGGAAAACAGCTAAATTACCTTATGATTTTGGCGTCCCTAAACCCGAAAATCCGTGTCCTCCGCGTCCTCCGCGATAATCCGCGATTCAGACAAAAGGCACGGCATATCTGAGGAACCAACACATGGCACACCGATACCTTTTCCTTGACCTGCAGCACATCACCCGAATCGAAGGGTTGTATCGCCGGATACATCAACCGCAACGACACCCCGATAACCCGATTTTGCGCGGCGAGAACCCGTGGGAACGTGTCGCATCGCTCTACGGCACGGTGCTTTACGATCCAGAGAATTCACTCTTCAAAATGTGGTATCTCACGGGACCCTATGTAGATGGCATGGTACAAATCCGTCAACGGAACGCGCTCGGCAATATAACACTCCTGGCTTATGCGACTTCAACCGATGGCGTGCATTGGGAGAAACCTATCCTAAACCAAGTCGATTTTGAAGGCAGCACCGAAAACAACTTGGTTGACATCGGACGCACAAACTGTGAGGGTGCAGCGATCATCTATGACGACCACGAAACCGACCCTGCACGCCGCTACAAAGCCTTTTATTGGGAGCACGGCGGCATTGACACCTTCATCCAGCACGAGGGACGCACAATCTGGGGGCAGGGTGAAGGGGACGGTATGTGGATGTCGTTTTCACCGGACGGTGTTCACTGGGCAGACTGCGAATCTAATCCGGTCATTCCGCTTGGTAGCGACACGACCCAATCTTTAGTGTGGGATCCAAAAATAGAGAAATATGTTGTCTTCGGACGATTCGGGGCAGGTGGACGCAAAACCGCTCGTGCCGAAAGTCTGGACGCGATCCACTTCAGTCAACCGGAACGCGTCTTTGAGTGCGACGCGGTTGATGAAGAAGGCACCCAGATTTACGGCATGCCGATTAACCTCTACGAAGGCATCTATCTCGGTATGATCTGGGTCTATCGCGAAGGCGTTGATGGCACGATTGACACTTCGCTCGCGATGAGTCGTGATGGTATCAGTTGGCAACGCGTTTTGGATCGTCAAACATTTCTGACGCTCGGTGAGCGAGGAAGTTGGGAAGACGGCATGACGCGGATTAGTCAAAATTTCATCACGCATAACGATCAAATCTATTTCTATTACGGCGGTGTGAACGGACCCCACACCGGTAGAAAGTTCAAACAGGTCGAACGTAAGCATAAGTCTATGCTCGGATTGGCGACGTTGCGCCGTGACGGATTCGTCTCACTTGATGCGGGTGAAACGGAAGGACGCATGCTAACGAAACCGCTAACAATTGATGGCGGAGAATTACATCTCAACGTTGATGCCAGCCAAGGCTCTGTCACTGTCTCAATCACCGATGATATTGGCACACCTTTAGAAGGTTACACCTCTCGCCAAATCGTCGGAGACCAATTAGATATATCCGTTGAATTCGATCAACCGTTGGCAGCACTCAGCGGCAAAGAAATCCGACTCCGATTCCAACTCAGGAACGCGAGTTTATATTCCTATTGGTTTATTTAAACATACTAATTATTTTCTGTGCACGGAGGAGAAAAATGAAACATATCTACCACAAAGAAGATGCCGAAGTTGTCCGTATTGAAGGCGAGGCACCGCGGACACTGTACACGCTCATCGAACCGAATACCACGAGTACCGAGCATTTTTCGATGGGATTAGAAGAGATTGATCCGAATAGCGAAATTCCGCGCCATTCCCACAGCGAATCTGAAGAGATTATTTTTGTTTATGGTGGACAAGGGAAAGCCTTCGTCGGGGATGAAGTCGCTGATCTGAAACCCGGTACAGTTATCTATCTCCCGCCGAATGTTGAACACCGCTTTGTCAACACAGGCGACGAACCGCTCTGGATTACGTGGACGCTCTCACCCCCCGGTTTTGAGAAACAAATCCGTAAGATTGCAGACGGGTCCGCCGGAATGGAAGTCTTTAGCGAGTCTTCTTGAAATCAGTCTGCATAAAATTATGCATCCCTTTTGCCATTAAGGCGCGTCACTATAAATGAACCCACTGATGTTTAAATGCCTTATCTGTTTTTCGGAATCGATTAAAATCCTCAAAAATTTGAAGGTTTCGCTGTAGTAACGAATTATGATCGCGAGGTTTCCGCCGCGAAAATTATCAAAGCCCATAATTGAACGGCTTTGAGTGAAAATTTGATTAGACCGCTATGGTTAACAGGTTTATGGTATCGTTTTTCAATAAAGATAAAACGACAACCCAACTCATGTTTGAAGGAGATTCAAGCCATGTTTAACATTATTACAGGTTTAAGTATTGTTGCGCACTTGGTTCTGATAGGGCTGCTGCTATTTTGTTGCTTTCGGACAAGGTCAAAGGGTGTAATATTTATTACTGCATTACTTCTTACGAGTGGGATTTTCAATTCAATTTTTAAACATTTTTCTGACCCGTATATAGATCAATGGGCAGCAGGTGAGATTAGTAACTGGTTGACGCAAAGCATGACTATGGGAGAATTCTTATTCACAGTTTCAATTATAAAATCCTTCCTATACAGATCTTTGTTTGTGTTCGGTGTTTTTCTAATCTATAGAGAATGGCGACACGGAAAGTTTCACCTCCCGCAACCTGAACACCGAGAAGAACTTGTGGAACAACCACAACCCATCTCATAACTACAAAATTGTCTCCAACCAAAGTAAGCGCGGTTTCTAACCGCGCCTATCATCTCATAAATAGGGCTTACGCACTGCTTCTTAAAGTCCCCCTGATAAGGGGGATTTAGGGGGTTTCTTTGCTCGGGTGTTTCTTAAATCACTAAAAATCGTCCCTTTGGAGTCAATATATTACTTTTTTGCCGAAGTCGGGTCTGTCCTGACTGCTAATACTTTTTTCAACTGGCGTTAGGTAGAGATTCCATAAGTTTGCGTAAATCCTGATTAATTGGCACCACAAAAACACAGTGTATAATTCGGCCAGCAGGAATAGGACGACAATCAAGTTTTAAATTTACAAGGGGTTTCAACGATACTTATGAATGTTTATGCCTATCTGGTAACTGGTATCACGTACGTGGAATTGGTGGTACTTATAGGATTTTTAGTGTTTTTATGCTTCCGAACGCGGTCAAAGGGTTTGATGTTGGTTGCCGCAGCATTGGCACTCCAAGTCAAGGTTCTCAGCTGGATTGTCGCTGCAGTTTGCAACGCATATATGGGGCAATGGGAGCCGGGTCAAGACGTAAGAGGCGTGAAATTGCTCCGAAGATTGGACATCACCATAATAACCAGTGGTATAGAAGTCGTGTTATGCTACAGTTTAGGTTTACTGGGTGTGTTTCTGATTTACAAAGAGTGGCGACAGGGAAAGCTCAACTATCCTCCAACCTGAAGCCATAGAAAAACCCACGTCATAACAAAATCAATATCGGGACCAGGTTCAGCAGGTTCGGTTTCCTAATGGGGATCCACCCATTCCTAGGAAGGGAAACAGGATTTTTATAGTAAATCCCATAATTATTTGAGGGTGGTTCATAAATAAAGTTGAGTCGTGTCAGGATAATGGGTATCCTTTAATGAAAAGCAACCCATTGAAGGAGTTTCCCATGTATTATCCTGACATGAAAGATTATATCACAT
>JAGFCB010000216.1 GCA_022394775.1 Candidatus Poribacteria bacterium | reverse complement strand
TTCATCAATATTCGGACAGGAGACCCCATGCTTTAGCTTGGGGAGGAATGTCCGCCCTCGTGTGTAAGGCCATAGCGTTTTTTTTTTGAAAAAACACTTGACATTTTGGGTAAATTATGTTTTAATAGATGTATCACGTTGGCAGACAGTTCAAGCGTTACCACTTGGTAACGTGTCTGCCTACCCACTTGAACGGGGTTAAAGACGTGAGACGTGATTCCATAATGAAAAACCGAAAGCGTAAACAAAAACGCTTCTGCCGAACGCAGAAATATCAGATACGCGAACACTCGCAAAACCTGCGCGTCGGCAACATGCTTGATGACTTGGGTGATGTGCATAACCATTTCGTTGCTTTGGAAAAGCGATATTACCGCATCTATGGGAAATATGCGGGTCGTTTTCGCCTTCAACCGCACTTGACGAAGTTGCTCGAACGCACGCATTCCCACTGGGCATGGATACCGCGTGATACCCTTGACGCAGTCATTATCCGTATCCACATCGGATACGAAAGGTTCTTCGATTGGATCAAAAAAGGCAGACGGGGCAGGCGTGTCGGTCCCCCGAAGTTCAAAAAGCGTAGCAAATACCGCTCTGCGAAGTTCCAAACAGGGTACAAGGTCTTTGAAGTCCCCCCTAAGGATGACGATAAACCGTCTAAAGTTCCCAAAGGTACTGTTCGTATCTCCTTCAAGGAATGGAGTGAAGCCAAACAGAAGTTTGTGTTTGTCCGCAGGAATATTCTGTATCACCATCATCGGGAGTGGGGTGGAAATGTTCGCTATATCCAAATCGGTCGGGATGCCGTTGGAACATTGTGGCTCTATGTCATTACAGATAATACCTCCAAAGAAGTGATGTCCGCTACAGGTAAAAGCGTAGGGATAGACTTTGGTATGGAGACGTATCTGACCCTGAGCACCGGTGAGAAGATTCAGCATCCGCAACCTCTGAAACAGTCCTTGAACCAACTCCGCAAACTCAACAAAGCGGTGAGTCGAAAACAAAAAGGTTCTCACAACTGGTGGCGTGCTGTCAGGGAGTTGGCACGGCTTTATCGCAAAATCAGCAACCAACGCAGAGATTGGCACTACAAACGTGCGACCGACCTGTGTCGGCGGTTTGATACGATTGTTACCGAGACGCTGAACCTTGACGGTATGAAACGCCTCTGGGGACGCAAAGTCTCTGACCTCGCTTTTTACCAGTTTGTTGGGATACTGAAGTTGAAATGTTTCAAACATAATCGTGAGTTCTCTCAAGTCGGTCAATGGACGCCTACTACAAAACCTTGCTCGGATTGTGGACATCACAATAACAATCTTTCTCTTTCGGATAGGCAGTGGACGTGTCCTGAATGTGGCTCTCACCACGATAGAGACATCAATGCTGCGCTAAACATTTTGAGGGCTGCCTTGGGTCCCTCTGTGGAGCAGACGTAAGACCTTTTTCGGAAGGCGAACTGCTACGAAGCACAAGCCCTAACCTTTAGGTTATGGGTGCCTTGAC
>JAGFCB010000295.1 GCA_022394775.1 Candidatus Poribacteria bacterium | reverse complement strand
TAATTCGACATCATCGGATCCTTCAAACGCGAGATGCGCTTTCTCAAGTGGTTTGTTACTTTCGCCAGTAAATGCGAGTTCTGTTCCGAAGAGTACTTGAATATCGCCAGTGTTTGCTGGAAGCGTCTGAGGTTGTAGTTGTGTGTAAACGGGATAGCGAAGCCGATACTGAAATTGCGTAACAACCGGTTCATCGCTAATTGTTACTTGATGCTGTGCTGAGGCTGACGCTTTAACATTGATATAGTATTGGAGCGGACGGTTCACATTTTTAAGGGTTACGTGGTAAGACGGATCAGGTTCTGGTCCCTGTAGGTCGCTTGCGCGTTGCATAGGCATCGGCTGCCACGCTAATGTTGAGGCATCTTCATTCCCGTCTCCGACGCGGTAATAGAGCGTAACAGGCGCGTTGAGGTGTCCGACTACCTTTGCGGTGACGTTAACATCGGTGCCGCGTTCAATTTGAACACTGCCGGGTTGAATATCCGTAATCTGGATAGCGTGTTTTAAACCGTCCTGACCCTTTGGTAGTGTCTGTGGTAAAGTTTGAAAGGTGGTCGCTAAACCAGTGAAGGCATTGGGTAAGAGAAAATGGGTGATGAGCAGTAGTCCTATTCCTGCGACAGCAATACCTGCATTCCGCTTAATTTTCCGAAATTCGGTCTGAAACACCCGTCTGTGTTGGACATTTTTCATATCTTCTTCGGTTTGAATAATCAGGTGTTCGATAAATTCCGGTGCGTAACCGAGTCGATTATCGGTCAAGTTCTTCCAAAGCTGCACGGCACTCAGAATTCGGTTTTCGGACGCGAGTTTGGTTTCGGCTTGTGTTGATTCGAGGCGCGATGCGATTGCAGCATCCGTGAACCGACGACGGAGTGGTAAAATAAGTGTTCGGATTAGGGTATAGATGCCGATAGCTACTGATAACAAGAGGATTCCGACACGGATCCAGAGCAAGAAAGGCGACTGCCACGCTTGGATATTAATGGCTAAAATGATAAGCGTGCCTACTGTGACAAGCGCGAGAATCCCGATGCATTTTAGAAGACCTTCAGAAAAAGTGAGCCACCACCACTGCCGCCGAATTGTCTGCAATCGAGCGATTAAGTTTTCATAAGCCTTATTTACATTTTGTGTGTCCATTTTACCCTATCCTTTTGTCTTTTAATCAGGCGTTAGTGGGCAAAGAACCCGACGGAGCGTGCCTACTGCTTTGGATTCTATTAATGCGTTAGTGCGTACACAGCGATATTAACTGCCATTTTTGCAGCGAGTTCGCGTACCTGTGGTGTATCCGTTGGATGGACATCGGCATCTTCAAGTCCATCGCCGATATCAGCACTGTAAGCGTAATAAACGACCATTCGCCCATCGTGGAAGAGTCCAAACCCTTGTGCGGGTTCACCATCATGTTCATGAATTTTCGGTAACCCTTTCAGTTCATAGAAACACCGGTAAATTAGGTGTGTATTCGGTATCGGTTGTAATTCTTGTTCGGGAAAAACCCTTTGCATTTCACGTCTGAAACTCTCGTCGAGTCCATAATCATCGTTCGCAAACAGAAAGCCGCCGTCCATGAGGTAATCTCGTAACGCCTCGACCTCACTTTCGGTTAATCGAATATTTCCATGCCCGACAATGTAGAGCATCGGATACTGGTAAAGGGTATGATCCGTGAGTTTAAGAATGACTCTATCGTCAGTCGTTTCAATATCGGTTCGGGTGCGGAGCAGCCGGAGCCAATTCTTAATAACTGTTGCGTCTCCGTACCAATCGCCACCGCCACTGTAGTGCACCTGAGCAATAGTGAAAGGAGCACCCATAGCCAACAAATTTTGCCCAATATGCACACCAGCGAATATACCAAATAGGAAGCAGCAGCTTAAAATCGGTCTCCACTTTATTAATTGTCCCACAAGGTATTGCTCCATTACGTCAACCCGATCCGTTTGCGTAAAAACCATTCTGTGCCTAATAATCCGACGACTGCAATTAAGATCAACGGATGGCTCCAAAGTTCGCGTTCCGCATCAATAAATACGGGGTTTTGGACATCGACGACATTTTCCGCCACCGATGCCGCATCCGCCATCGTAAAATAGGCACCACCCGTTTTTGCAGTAAGTTCTTTAAGGAGATCTTCATTGAGTTGTGGTGTCTCTAATTCAGCGAGTTGTGGATGGACATGGATATCAATTTGATCCTCACCGAGTGTCTGGTCGCCAGTTTCACCAGTCGCGCGAATGCGATAGGTTCCGTTCTGTAGTAATGCGAATTGCGTCGTGTAGAGATTTCCCATATCTGTCTGCTGTGAAGATGCTTCATCGGTGTTTTCGGTTACCCCGCGAATCTGGAGTTGGAAAGACGCGCCTTCAGGTGGAACGATTTCAAATTGGACTGTAGCGTCTGTCTGTGTCGATCGATAAGATTTAGAGTATAAATACGCGGTGACCTGCGCGGTATCTCCAATAGCATAAGTATCCGCATCCGTAGTAAGATGTAATCCATCGTCATCGGTATCGGTTGCCATCCATCGAACAACTTG
>JAGFCB010000070.1 GCA_022394775.1 Candidatus Poribacteria bacterium | reverse complement strand
CCTGAAGATGGCGAGATGCCCGAAGACGGTGAAATGCCTGAAGACGGTGAAATGCCTGAAGATGGCGAGATGCCCAAAGACGGTGAAATGCCTGAAGATGGTGAAATGCCACCAGATTTACTACTTCCTGACGGTTTCCCACCATTAGATGACTTACCATTTCCACCGGATTTCGGACCCCCACCGACTGTCGAAATCACAATTAATATTGACGGGTTTATTGTGCTTGGTCTCAAAGATGCCTCTGTCATAATAGGAAGTGAAGAGATGGTAGATGGGATGATTCCTGGGGAAATCGTTGATGGTATGCTGCCAGAAGATATTGGGGAACCCGTGGAACCGGTAGAACCCGCAGAACCTGAGGAACCCGCGGAAGAGGAATAATTCCGAATCCGACTGTAAAGGCAGGTACCTGTGCCTGTCTCATTTCAATTCGTCTGGGCAGGCCTACATGCCTGCCCAGACTTCTCACTCCTACCCCTTTCCTGTTTCACATATAACTGTTTCCTGTTGCACATAACACCGCACTATATCAATAATCAGGGCAATATCATCTCTGGCAGATGCGAGCGAAGTGTAGCACGTTTCATCTTCCGTGATACATGCATGGAAATGACGCAACTCCCGAACAAACGCGCTTTCCCATTCAACAGCGGGTGTCTTACTATAGGTTGTGCCATCGGCATCTATCCCGTGTATCGTGACATCCGACAAAATGCCGCGTGAAAAGCCGGTAGGATAGGAGACAAGTACCCGTTTGTTATCACCGTATATCTCCAATGTCTCTTTAAAGTCCCACAAATCTGGCAGATCTACCCATGTCGCGACACAGCGCGCGCCATTCGGATAGCCAAACACGATTGTCACACCGCGTCCTTCAGACCAGACTTCCGCGCTCACCACCTGACTCGGCGAACCGAGCATCACGCGCAGCGTGTAGATGTCGTGAATCATGCTGCCAGCGAGCAGATAGAACACCCGCGCTGCTTTGCCGTAGATATCGCTTTCGCGGCTCACTTGTGATAGGACATCACCGATGGCTTCTGCCTGTGCTTTTTCACGGGCAGCACTGGCGGGCTTAAACGCGTCCGTTGGAACATCGTTGAACCGTTCTACATCGAATTGGCTGAGGTGTAGACTATTATTTGGATGGAGATGGTTAATCTGGACGAATCGGTAACTTTCCATTGTATCAACTTCGCGTTTGGCGAGTTGGAAAGCAGGGTCATGCACCTTCATATAACCGGCTTGCGCGACGGTGCCAGCCTCACGTTGCGCAGCGAGCATCGCATCCATTTCTTGGCGTGAAAAGCAGACCGGTTTCTCAATAAAAACGTGCTTCCCAGCTTCAAAAGCGGCGAGTGCAACTTCTGTTTTGGGATCGCCGTGACACAATAGCACGGCATCCACATCTGACGCTAACAATTCAGTATAATCTGTCACGAATTGTGGAACATGGAAACGCTTTGCGACGGCTTGTGCAGCACCCTGAGAAAGATCACAGACAATCGGTACTTCAAATTCTCGATGAAGTGCGGTAAGATTGGGGAGATGATGTACCTGCGCGATCGCGCCACACCCGATAACACCTATTCGTACACGATTCATAAATTCTAACCTCCAGTAGATAACGCTTTCTATAGGGGTTATCGTATCACGGACACAAAATAGATGCAATTTTTAGTTTTCAGTTTTCAATCATCGGTTGTCAGGAAGCTTCGCGATCGGGAGCTCGTGCGTACAGGAAAGAAGGAAGGATGGAAAGTAGGCGCGGAGGTTTATGTTATAGAAAATTTGACAATAAACGCGAAAACCTACATAATAGGGCAACAAAATCAGCGGTAAGATGGAGGCTATAGATATGGATCTGGCAATTATTCCGTGGGAAATGGTACTTCTGTGTGGGTTATCTGTATGTGTTGGATGGGGGATACGTGGAAACTTCGGGCATGAATATGGTGCAGCACTCGCAGGTGGACTCGCTGCAATGGCAATCGTCCTACTTTCAGGGCGAGAAGACTGGTGGCGGCATGTCCACTACTTTGCGTTGTTTGGTGCGATCGGTTGGTCGTTCGGTGGAAGTATGTCCTATATGATGGTTGTCGGGTACAGCCATTCGCCGCAGTCGCTAACCGTATTTTATGGATTCGCGAATCTATTCGCCATCGGTTTCTTATGGGCAGCCCTGGGGGGTGCGGGCACTGCGCTTCCCATGTTTCTGACGCATACACAACTCTCTCTATTGTTTGTGCCTATCGCTGCTGTGTTCATCGGTTGGTCGCTCCAAGCAGCGATCATCGATTGGGTGCTTGCACCGAAACGGATGCAACGGCACGAAAGTCCGCTCTATTGGTACGATACAGATTGGGTCGCAGCATTGGTAGCGATAGTCGCAGCCCTGATTGTCGTGCTCTTCCGAGGCGGTTTGGACATAGGGACCTCGCTCGTTCTTTACATGGGTGTCGGTTGGTTCGTTGGATTCCTGCTGTTAGTCAACGTATTCAGACTCCGTATGACCCCGCCGCGTGGTGATAACTGGTCAGGCTGTGTCGGTATGATCATTGGCATTTTGGTATACTGCTGGCGTTATGACCTCAGTGGTGTCGCTTTCGCTACGCTGATGACGGGCTTCGGCGGTGGCATTGCGTTTTCATTTGGACAACTACTGAAAATCATCTATATCTGGATCGGGAACCGAATAAATTTGCACACGAATTGGCACAGCGTCATGGAGCAGACCCAAGGTTTTTTATTCGGTATTGGGATTGCAATTCCGTTCGGCCTCCTTTTAAATAAAACACCGCTTTTAGAAACAAGTCCAAATTTCCCGCAATGGACAGAGATATTCGCCGTGTTCACTGTGCTAATCCTCCTGACTTATGTCAATTATCGGAAGGCAGCAGGGACGTGGGTGGATCTGGTTGAAGGTTTACCGGAGCGGTTTTTTGGGCTGCCCGTCGTCGGTTGGTTCCGAAACTCCAGGGGATGGATCGGGTGGTTTGAGCTTTTCTATATCGGCATTGGTATCGCTTGTGTCTGGCTTTTGTCAGTACATTTCCGCGAACCTCTCGCTTTCATCCCGACGAGCTGGTTAGGGAAAGGGCAGCTGCTCTTTTTTGTATTTATCTGGTGGATGGTTATCTTCAACTTTGAACGCGCTTTGGTCGGTTTCAGTCCACATCGTCTGACGACAGAAGGTGTGATTACGCTCAATGCGATTATTTGCACCGTCCTGATGGCATTGGGTCCACAGATGGTCCCGAAACAGACCGGCAGTCTCTTTAATTTCAATGACTGGATTTGGCAGACATCCATCTGGGGTATAGTCACGTTGGTAGGAACGACTGTCCTTTTCTGGGGTATTAAGCACCTACTCTACGGAAAAGAACATGCCGGCGGTGCGGCACTCCACATCCGTTTCGGGGCGGATTACAACGCGCCAAAGGCGAAACCGAAGACGGGAGAACAACATCCGTAATGAGAGAAGGTGCGGTTGAGAAAAATAATTGGGCAATTGACGGGCAATAATGCGCTTCGCATTTGGGGTATTTGCTGGGGGTATTTGCTGGGGTGTTTCTGCGGATTTCTTCAAGTACGCCGCAGAATTGCCTTACTACGAGCGCGGGTGTTTGTAGTAATGCGATTCATCGCACGTTTGGAAATTAACCTTGCGTAAGAATAGAAACTGCGCCAGTGAGATTTTAGTCGTGTGTATGACGTTGGCGATAGACTTGTCCGCCTTTGACAACAACAACGGGTTCCAATTTTTGTTTCCCTATTTTGGCTTCACCGCGCGCATCTATCAACTGGAATTCACCTTCGCGAAGTTCAAAAATCACGGCATCACCCCAAGCATCAACTGCTAATGTCCCGACTTGTCCGGGCATCAGTATAGTTTCGGCAGGGATACTTGTGACCTTAGCAAGCGCATCGTCAAGCGACATGCCGAGATATAGGAACTTGTTGACGACATTCACGAGATCGTAAACGGGACCGTTGACGTTGTAGACATGCAGATCAGATGAGATTGTCGTCGGTTCAACGCCTTGCGCCATCGCTTTCTGAACGACATCCCAGCTGAAGGAACCAGCACCGTGTCCTACATCGAAGATAACACCGCGTTCAATCGCTGCGTGGACAGCATCCCGAATTTTTCCATTTTCATCTAAGATGCCGCATTCCATATCGTGGAAGCAATGCGTCAGAATATCACGTTCACCCATAAATGCCAATATATCATCAATGGATTCACACCAAGCATCTTGTGGATGCACCATTATGGGGAGTCCGGCAGCATCGGCGGCTTCACGCGCTCTATGCAACGGCAACATCTGTGCCCGCTCACCGACAATGCTCTCACGCGTCAATCGCACCTTGACTCCCAAGATGATATCGCGATGTTGCTCTATCATCTGACACGCCTTCCCGATGTCCGCATAATCAGGGTTTTCCAACTCCCCGATCTCCTGCGTAAGCATACCTTGCGACGAGATATTTAATTGTGCGAGGATGCGCGTATCGCTGACATCAATGACGTATTTACGGAACCCCGGGAACGTGTCCGCGCCTGCTGACCCAGCATCCACGACTGTCGTCGCGCCACGTGCCAAGCAGGTAGGATCGGGTTCAATCCCGAAGTGGCTTACGCCGTAGAAAACATGGACGTGTAAGTCAATCAGCCCCGGTGTAACGAAACACCTTTCAGCATCTAACACTTCGCGCGCATCGGATGTTGGTATCTCATCACTGAGTGTCGCGACCCGTCCGTTCGCGAACGCCACATCTTTGCGGGCATGGATGCCCTGTGCGGGATCAACGATCGTTCCGTTTTTTATGAGCACTTCATAGTTCATATTAGGGTCCTAATGTGATATGTAAAATATTGATACAGACGGGGTTACAAACCCCGCCTGCAACGATGGTGGCGGATATGCGAATTTGTTTAATGTGTGCTTTCGCGATGGGTAATCGGGCACCAGCGCGCCATGAGCAGATAATCAAAAAGTGCGGATTCCGCTTCGCGGGTGCCAATGCGTTTTAGGGCATGGATCGAATTATCCCGGACATAACGATCTTCATCTCTAAGCGCGTTCGCCAGGACCGGAACAGCATCGTTTGCAGCGGGTCCGATTTGTGCTAATGCCAATGCGGATTCAAAGCGCACCTGTTTATCATCGTCGTTCTCGAGGCTATCAATTAGATCAGGCACAGCGGGAGCTGCAGCGGGACCGATGCTGCCAAGTGCCTCAGG
>JAGFCB010000171.1 GCA_022394775.1 Candidatus Poribacteria bacterium | reverse complement strand
ATCCCAAAAGGGTGGGAAATCCCTGAAAATAAGGTAACATCCGAATCAGACTACATCAATCGCCGGAAGTTCATCAAAAATCTGGGTTTAGGGAGTGCGGGTACTTTACTGTTCTCTACAAACGCTTGCGCACAAGGCAGCGCCCTCGAGAAACAGTTAGAACCCTATCGGGCACAAACGCTTAAGGCGAAAAAGAATGCAAACTTTACTGTAGAGAGAGAAATAACTGACGAGATTGTCGCCGCTACTTACAACAATTATTACGAATTCACCACCTCAAAGAGTACCGTCTGGAAAAAAGTAGAAAAATTTAAAACGCGTCCGTGGGAGGTTGAAATATCAGGACTCGTCGAAAAACCGATGACGTTAGATGTAGACGATCTGATCAAACAGATGCCGCTTGAAGAGCGGATTTACCGATTCCGTTGCGTTGAAGCATGGGCGATGGTCGTGCCTTGGATAGGTTTCCCGATGAAAGCTTTGCTTGAAAAAGTGCAACCGAAAGGGGAAGCCAAATATGTCCGGATGCTCACATTTTTGGATGCCGACGTGGCACCGCAGCAACACGATGCTCGCTTGCCGTGGCCCTATTTTGAAGGACTCACACTCGCTGAGGCGATGAATGATCTGACAATACTCACTGTCGGTATCTATGGACACATTCTACCACCGCAGCACGGCGCACCCATCCGACTCATCGTGCCTTGGAAGTACGGGTTCAAAAGCATTAAGTCTATCGTCAGCATCGAGTTAACCGACCAGAAGCCGCGCACCTTTTGGAATACGCTCGCTCCGAGAGAGTACGACTTTGAGGCAAACGTTAATCCCAACGTGCCACATCCTCGTTGGTCCCAAGCCCGTGAGCGGATGATTGGAACCGGAGAAAGACTCCCAACAATGATTTACAACGGCTACGGGGATGCCGTCGCACACCTTTATAGGAGAAATTAATGAATAAAAAATGGACTGGCGAGAAAATTTTTCTATGCGCAATGTGTCTGGTTTCCCTTATATTTGCTGGATGTAATAATCTCAGTGCTATCTTCGGTGATGAGATACAAGATATCGCTGAACCTGTCTCTATTGATACAAACGTCGTCACAGCAAACACGCACTTCGGTTTTGATCTGTTCGATGAAATTCGCAAAAGCGAGCAAGATAAAAATATTTTTATTTCACCGCTCAGCATTTCTACAGCTTTGGCAATGACATTAAATGGAGCATCCAATGAAACCGAACAGGCAATGGCGAATACGCTGCAACTACAAGGGTTAGACCCCGAATCGATAAACACCAGTTACGCAGGCTTGCGTCAAGCACTCCAAGTAGCAGATCCGAAAGTTATACTTACGATCGCAAATTCACTCTGGGCGCGCCAAGGTATTCCCTTCAAGCAGGATTTCCTGCAGCGAAACACCCAATTCTTTGGAGCGGAGGTCTCAACATTAGATTTCGCGGATCCAAACACCCTAACAACTATTAATCAGTGGGTCAATACCAATACCAACGGCAAGATTGAAAAAATCCTTGATGAAATCAATCCAGAT
Organism: Candidatus Poribacteria bacterium; assembly: GCA_022394775.1. Taxonomy (GTDB): domain Bacteria; phylum Poribacteria; class WGA-4E; order WGA-4E; family WGA-3G; genus WGA-3G. The sequence goes on along the minus strand of JAGFCB010000171.1, from coordinate 44,521 downwards.
GCTGTGTTATTTCTTATTAATGCTATCTATTTCAAAGGAACCTGGCAGACAGAATTTGATCCATTGCACACCCGCGACGGCACCTTCCATCTTGGAACTGGTGACGAAAAACAGGTCCCGATGATGACAAGAACAGGTGACTATCGGTCCTACGAAAACCATGAAGAAAAGTTCCAAGCGATTAGCCTCCCGTATGGTGATGGGCAGATGAGCATGTACATCTTCCTCCCCTACAGTGAATCTGATCTCAACACCTTTTTAGAGGGTTTAAACGCCGAGAATTGGGAAAGCTGGATGTCACAGTTTCACGAAAAAGAAGTATTCCTCAGCATACCCAAATTCAAATTGGAATATGAGAAAACGCTTAACAATCCACTGCAATCACTCGGTATGGGTATCGCATTTGCACCTATGGCTGCAGATTTCAGCCGGATGGCGGATTTAGAGACTTTGGGTAAAAACCTATATATTGGAGAAGTGCTTCATAAAGCCGTCGTTGAAGTCAATGAGGAAGGCACTGAAGCCGCAGCCGTAACCAGTGTTGGGATCCGCACGACCAGTCTACCACCACAGTTTATCGCAGATCGCCCCTTCTTCTTTGCAATTCGTGATAATGAGACCAAAACCGTCTTATTCATGGGGACTGTTGTGGCCCCTTAGGCAGAACAGAGATTGCGATTTAGATAAATACGAGGCTATTAACTCGTTTTCGCGTCGCTTGAACCCTACTGATAGAATTATTGGCATCGTTGAAAACACTTGTCCTTAATTTACAACACTCACCATGACGCTGTCATGCATCTTTCTGTAAAAAAGGAGTTGTTCTGATGAAAGCAAAATTTAAAACCCTCAATACATTCAGCGTTGCTCTCATGATGTGCGGATTGATGCTCCTTACTTACATAGGCTGCGGCGGGGCAGATGAAGAAGCTTCAGAAGAAGCTGCCCTTGGATTCATTCCGTCAGGATTAAACCCACCAAATGGTGCTGCTTATGACGATGTCTTTTTTAAGGAGTACGGCGCAAACCCCTTTATTGATACAGAAGACGATCACCTCTCAACGTTTGGTATGGATGTGGATACCGCCTCTTACACCGTCACGCGGCGTTATCTTCGAGATGGACACCTCCCACCAACAGAAGCCGTTCGTGTAGAGGAATTTGTCAACGCCTTTGATTATAACTACGCGCCACCCTCTCAGGACACCTTCGCCGTTCACATTGAAGGCGCGCCCTCTCGATTCGGTGAAGGCAAACGCCTCCAACTCTTGCGAATCGGTATTCAAGGTCGCGTCATCCCCGACGAAAATCGCAAGGACGCTCGGCTGACTTTTGTGATTGATGTCTCCGGTTCAATGGATATAGAAAATCGACTGGAATTGGTGAAACAGGCACTAACGCTTTTGGTTGAACAACTCCGTCCGGGCGACGCGGTTGGCATTGTAGTTTATGGCTCGCGCGCACGGACCGTCCTTCCACATACCGGTATTGAAGGTCGTGAAGAAATCTTGGCGGCAATCCAGTCCCTCACACCAGAAGGTGTGACGAATGCTGAAGAAGGACTTCAGCTTGGCTACAAACTTGCCTTGCGCAACGCAAGGGTTGGTAGTATCAATCGCGTGATTCTCTGTTCAGACGGTGTCGCGAATGTCGGAGAAACAGGACCTGATGCTATCCTGAAAACAATTCGCGCCCACGTCGAAGAAGGAATCACTTTGACGACAGTCGGGTTCGGAATGGGGAATTACAATGATGTCCTTATGGAACAACTCGCTAACAAAGGCAACGGTAGTTACGCTTATGTAGATACCCTTAACGAAGCAAAGCGTATCTTTGTCGAAAACCTGACGGGTACATTACAACTCATCGCCAAAGATGCCAAGGTCCAAGTCGATTTCAATCCTGAGGTCGTTAGCCGCTTCCGATTACTCGGTTACGAAAACCGTCGCCTTGATCATGACGACTTCCGTGATGACGATGCAGACGGCGGAGAAATCGGTTCGCGCCACAGCGTCACAGCTCTCTATGAAATCAAACTTCATGAAGGTGCCACGGGACAACTGGCGACTGTCTTTATACGGCATGAAGATCCCGACACGCGTCATGTCTCAGAAATTGATGAAAAAATTTTCTCAACAGAGTTGAAAAAGGCATTTGAAGACGCATCTCCCGAATTTCAACTCGCCGCGACTGTCGCGGAATTCGCAGAAATCCTGCGTGAAAGCTATTGGGCACAAGGCGGGAGCTTAGAAGCGGTACAGCAAAGTATTAAAGGTATCGCACCTCAAATCCCCAATGAACGGGTGGACGAACTCAGCCATCTGGTGAATCAAGCAAATCGCTTTAAAGCACAGGATAGCGAATAACCTGTAACACGGAAGATTATGAAACGCCTTATTATTTTCTTATTAATGCTATTGACCCTTTCAGCAGCTGCTACGTGGGAATCAGCAGACAGCAAACACTTTCGGGTCTACTATCAAGAAGGAACAGCAGATCCAGCGTCAATCCTTCAAATTGCAGAGGATTTCTATGCCGAAATGCCAGAGTTGACAAGCCGTATTCCGGCAGGAATGATTGATATTTGGGTCTGCGATACACAAGAGGCTTTTCAGAATTCTGTTCACGCCCCAATTCAGGATTGGGCAGTCGGGTGTGCCTTCCCGCTGAGTCGGCGGATTGTTATCCAAAATCCGAAACACATAGCACTTGCGAAGCTGCAGTTAGCACAAGTGCTTCGTCACGAGATCGCACATGTCCTTTTCGGACAATGTACCCGCAAAGCCGTTAAAGAAATTCCACTATGGTTTATAGAAGGGATAGCGATCTACTTTGCTGAGGAATGGGTGCCAAGTCGCCACGAAACATTGCTAAAGCATATTTTCTCTAAATCTATCTTACCGCTTCAAGAATTAGAGCGAGGTTTTCCGAGTTCGCAAACCGGTGCAGATTTAGCGTATGCTGAAAGTCAAGACGCACTCCGTTGGTTGGTTGAACGCAAAGGTAGAGATGTGTTATTTACACTCATTGCGGAACTCCATGCAGGTAAAAACTTCGATACCGCTTTTGAAGCCGTCGTTGGCTGGGATCTCGCCACCTATGATACCCTTTGGCGTGAATCATTGGCGGAACGTTACCAGTGGGCTTCCCTCTTTTCTAATTCTTATTTTTTCTGGGGAGGACTTGGCGGTCTCGCACTCCTGGGCTACCTCGTCTGCCGGAATCGTAGACAGCGGCACCTCAATAAACTCGCACAACAGGATGACACTATAGACGCATTCTTCAAAACTTAAAACCAATGAACACCTCACTGATTTACGCTGCCCTCTGCTTTATCTGTTTCGCTGCCGTAGCGACAGCACAACCTAAACAACTCATACACTACCCAGACCAACTCACACGCGACGGGCATGTCGTCGTTCTACCTGATCACGGCACCGTTTACATGGTTTCTGATCTGCATGCACATTGGGACGATTTTAACCAATGGTTGCAACTCACGAAACTTGTGGAACGGATTCAAGCCGGTGAAGATGTCTACGGGTTGATACTCGGGGACGCGATTGACTATAAACCCGGTGAACCGAGACATCCACCTTATGGTGATATTTTAATTATTGACCGAGTTATGGAACTCCGAAAACAACTTGGTGATAAGGGCAAAAGACTTATCTATATCCGAGGCAACCACGAATTTGCCGCCGCTGATGCCTATGCAATGCTGAAGAAACAGGGAATGACGGCACAAAATCAGGATCGATTCATTCGTTTATTGTACGAAAGTCCACTCGGTGCCTACTACGAGCAATTCAATTTCATTGAAAGAATGACCGATACCCACTATGACTTCCTTATGAACCTGCCAACAGTCGTTATTGCCAAAAACGGCTTTGTCGGTATCCACGCCGGTCCAGCGCGCGCCATCACCAGTCTTGCCGATCTCGTCGATCCCGGTCCCAAAACCCTTGAAGAGCTGCTTTGGCCGCGCCCTGTTATCGCCTACCCTGGCGGCTATACCTTAACGCACATTGAAAAGTTTCTTGCAGCCATTCACGCGAATCTTCTCGTCGTCGGACACACCCCGATTCATTATTTCCCTCCCCAAAACGTCAGAGATGGGATCGCAACATTCGGCAAGAATCAACTCATTTTTTCGACAGGTTATAGCGGCTTGCCCGGCATCCGATCCTACATTGAAATTGATTTGGCAGAGAGATACCCGTCTGTACATGCCCTGAAGTTAGGCGTAAATATTCACCACCTTTACGACACTGAAAAATCAAAATCGGACTAAAAAACTCGTATCATGCGCCCACTCATTTATATTATGACCCCTCTGCTAATTCTCACTATTTTTCTCGCTTCTCGTTTTGTAACGTGGGACGCAATAAAAGGTGAGGATCGGGAAGCACAAATTCACGTTCAACAAGGAACCACAGCACTTCGGGCATGGAAACTCCCCGAAGCGATAGCAGCATTTACACAAGCGATTGAAATTGAACCGAGGTATGCTGAGGCTTATGTGAAACGCGGACTCGCTTACTACCGTTCTGCACAGTACGAGACCGCTATCGCAGATTACACGGAAACGTTAAGACTCAAAAGGTATCAAGCCGATGCCCATGCAAGCCGCGGTGATGCATATCAATCGTTAGGCAACATGCAGCGCGCGATTGAAGACTACTCAGCCGCACTTAAAAGGAGACGTAGCCCCCACGTTATACAGAAACGGGCAGAAGTCTATTTCAAAAACGGAGACATTCAAAAAGCACTCGCCGACTACGACGATCTGATTAAACGGAAACCTACGGCGATGGCATATTATGGACGCGGTAACCTTTATCTCCAGCTCTCTATCCGAGGTAATGAGAACCGCTTAAAACTTGCACTCGCAGACCTGGACCAGGCTATCGCTCTGGAACCGCGTTTCGCAAGTGCTTATGTCAGTCGTGCACAAGTCCACACACAGTTCGGAGATCACACATTAGCAACGCAAGATTATACGCAAGCCATTAAACTTTTTACTCATGCAATTCAGGAACAAATGCTGCAAGCATTCACAAAAACTATAAACGCGTTCTGAGATTTTTTCTTGAAAAAACCCCAAAATTGTGATATACTTTAATGTGGAAAATGTTCAGCATTTCGCTGGACTGACCTTGATTTTTGCACACGAAGATTTACTTTTTTCTGTGATTGGACTTTTAACAGGAGGCTACACGAATTAATATGACTGGAGATGCATTGGGTTTAGTTGAAACGCGAGGTTTAGTTGGCAGCATTGAAGCCGCCGACGCAATGGTGAAAGCAGCAAATGTCCAACTCATCGGTTATGAACAAATCGGCGGCGGTTATGTGACTGTCATGGTTCGCGGCGATGTCGGGGCAGTTAAAGCCGCAACGGATGTCGGGGCTGAAGCAGCGGCACGCGTCGGAGAAGTTGTTTCTGTTCATGTAATTCCGCGTCCACACGCTGAAGTCGAGACTATCCTAAATAAATCGTAAATCACTTATAACAAACGGATCGACTGTACGTTGTCTTAGAACGTTCGGAGCATCCTCATTGAAAAGGCGAATCATAGATGCCAGACCGTGACCTTGTTGAATTGATTACCCGCCGTGTTGTGAATAGACTAACGACCGACCAAGCCTGCAGCGGATGTGCTTTGAAAAGCTGTGACGCTGGAAACCGCGCGTGCGATGTCGTCACGCAACAACAACAGATCCCCGTTGGTGTCTCGGCACGGCATGCCCATGTAACGCAGGAAGATCTTGAGATTCTCTACGGGGCGGGGCACCAACTCACTGTCTATGCCCCTCTCTATCAACCGGAAGCGTTCGCTGCGAATGAGACCCTTACCATTGTCGGAAAACGGATGCGGGCTATTGAAGCCGTTCGTATTCTCGGACCTGTCCGGGATTATTCCCAAGTCGAAGTCGCACAAACGGAAGCCATTCGGCTCGGATTAAATCCTCCTATTCGAGATTCAGGTGATCTTGCTGGGGCAGAACCTATTACCCTCATCGGGCCCGCAGGAAGCGTCTATTTAGAGGAAGGTGCTATCTGTGCTACACGGCACATCCACATGACACCCAGTGATGCTGAGGCACTCAATATTCGCGAGGAAGACATCCTAAAGGTACATTTCCCCGGCGAGCGTGCTTTGACATTTGAAAACGTTCGTCCAAAAATTTCTGAAGGTTATGTGCTTCAGATGCACTTAGATACCGATGATTCTAACGCCGCAGGTTTGAAAGGTGGCGAACCTGTTGAAATTCTGCGTTAGATGCCTTATATTTTAAACCAACATGAACCAAGAACTGATTGATCAGATTCGAGAAATCGTGGAGGAAGTACTGGAGGCACAAGTATCTACCCCTACGCAAAGTGCAGACGAAAAACAACTACTCGTTATCTTTGGTGCAACACAACTTAAATTGGATAAACCGCTCCAGCAGCTCCGCACCTGCCTACAAGATGGATGGAAAATTACAATAATTCTGTCCGATCTCGCAACTAAAGTTATAAACTCCGAGCAAATCTATGCTGCAGTTGGTGAAGAAAATGTCCTGCAGGAGAATGCCCTAACCGATATAGCAACCTTTGTGGATACCTATCAACAGATTGTGCTTCCCGTTTTCTCACATCCAATGGCTGCAAAACTCGCGTTAAGGCTCGTAGACACACCGTGTACCTACCTTCTGTTTGAAGCACTCTCTAAAGGGAAAAAGGTTATAGCGGTCCCTGACGGACTTAATCAAGGTGAAACTTCTAAAAAAATAAATAATATTGAAGTCGAGTATGTAAACCTTTTGTCTGAACTTGGCGTTCAATGGGTACCTATGATGCAGATTGCCGAGTCGGTGACGAAAAAAATGAATGACTCGCCCGCCAGTTTAGACAAACCTCTGATTAGCGCAACGACTCTTTCAAATCTGGATCCAAACGTACGGGAATTGGTTCACCCAAAATCAGCGATTATTACACCACTTGCCCGTGAACACGCGAAAAAGAGAGGTATTCAATTAATACCCAAAAACTAAGAAGCATTCGAGTTGTCCTTTTTCGTTAGCATTAACAGGAAATCTGCCCATTTTAAACGCAGGGTTGCGATAAGAACGTCGAAATCATAGGTGAAAAGATTGGAATTACGGGAAGAATCAACTAACTTTGATTAACCCTTGACAATTTTTGGAGAAAATTGTATTATTTCCATTAAATAGGAAAACTACCTTTGAGAGAGATTCGCAAGGCACCGCGCACAACGGGTATAAATACCAGTTGGCAACGCCAAACGAAGGAGATGTACTTAGGAGGAAATTTACCATGAAAACTCGGATTTCGATTTTAAGCGCAGTATGCCTCATTAGCTGTTTTGTAATCGCTGGGTTGGCAACCCCGGCGAATGCAGACCCCGATTATTACGCAGACAGGTTGAGTCGTGAGCATCGCATCGCAAGTGATGTTGATGAATGGATAGAACGCGGGAACGCAACGATTACCGCCAGTCCCCGATTTGAGGACGGTGTCCGACTCACCGCTTGGGCAAATGAAACTCAGGATACAGATGACTACGAATTCGCAATTGCCAGCGCGGTATATCTTTTTGAAATTCCAGCAGGAACACAATATATTGAAGTTTTAGTCCGATACCGAGGGGAACCCCATCGACTCGAAATCGAAGATTACGAAGAACCCATCGCAGGTCGAGCATGGATCCGCAATACCAAACGCGAGACGACACGTCGCGGATACTACGACGAAAACGCTAAAGAGACGCGTTACGGCGACACCTTTGTCCTTCGAGCAAAAAACCGCTCCGAACACATTAAGATCCCCGCCATCGGTCATGTCAAAGACGGATGGATGGAACTTCACATCGTCGCTGAAGGCGGCGAACAGATTGACGTAGAGTATCTTGAGGTCTCAACGTATCGTAGGCAGCCGAAAGTTAGAGTGATTCAACGCTACACACCGACTTACCGGTGGCGTCCATGGCACCGGTACACCTATCTCTACTTTTACGACGGGCCCATCTATTACGCAACGGACTACGACTATTATCTCCGATGGAGTTACCCGATCTATGATCACCATTACCTCTCAATCCGTTCGTATTACGGTGGGTACCTCGGACGCTACCGAACCTACTATCCAAGTTCTTACTATCGCGGCTATTCACCATATTACCATAGCGGCTCTAGGAGTTACTACGGCGGTACACCAAAGGTTTACCAGCGACGGACGCAATTGAACCGGTGGAGTGCTAAGCATGAAACAACGCGCCGGCAGTACAGTCGTAGCCGATTATCCGCTAACAATCAACGCGGCGACCGAACAGCAGTGCGGCGAAGCGTCCGCACCACACTCGAAAATCACCGGAAACAGACCCCGGCGACAACGGATCGAATCGCACGCCAGTCGATTATCACGCAGAAACAGCGCGCCCGCGCTTCCACTTCAACGCTCCGTCAGAGCAAGGTAAGACAAAGTACTTATGCCACAGGGAACACAGGAAGTACGAGTACGCTCAGTAAGCAACGGCGTTATCCTACTACAACACAAAATGCGAACCGTTATAGAAGTTCAACGCAGACACGACGGACGACACCGCTTTATAGACGTCCAACGACTACTTCAAATCGGTCGTTCTCGTCGAGTACAAGTAGCACTTCACGTCCGCAGTATAGAACGACTACTTCAAATTCGAGTTCGTCTCGCTCACGATCAAGCTTAAGTCGTTCAACTACAAGTTCATCGCGTGAGAGATCAAGCGTGAATCGTTCAAGTTCGAGTTCAAGTTCGTCTCGCTCGCGGACAAGTGTAGATCGTTCAAGTTCAAGTTCGTCTCGTTCGCGGACAAGTGTAAGTCGTTCCTCTTCTACAAAGACCCGGACGCGTCCGACGACATCAAGTTCGAGTTCATCGCGTAGCAGCTCAAGTAGCAAAGATGATGACGACGATGATCGAAGCCGAACAACACAACGGACGAAACGGCGGCGTTAAGTTCAGTTAAGTTAATAGGTGGGCTTTGCCCAACTTTTCAGATACGTGAAACCAATATACAGAATGAGATTTTCGCTAATTATCTTACTACTGTTATTCAGCCTCCACGCGAGTTTTGCGCAGGAGGCTGAAAACGGCACAGAGACCGAACAGCAAACGACGGAAACGGCGGAGGCGGAACAGGATAAACTTATTTCGCCAATCGGTGCTATAGTCCGTTCTGCTGTGTTCCCCGGATGGGGGCAGTTTCATAGCCGTAGTTACTTCCGAGGGAGTCTAACTGTTATCGGAATAGGTGGCTCAGTTATCGGTGCTTTGTTGGCACAACGATCCTTTAGCAACCGGTACGATGCTTATGAAGATCTGGTTTGGCAAAGTTTCCATAGCGAAGAAACGATATTAGAAAGCTACGCACATGCAAACCAGAGGTATAAACTCAGGACATTTTTTATGTATACCGGCATCGGAATTTGGCTCTATAGTCTGATCGATTCTTATGTGAGTGCAAACTTTCATAACGCAACGACACTGATTCAGTCTATTGAACAGGATGCACGAGACATTGAAAAATTTGGGATTGAAATGAGTGCCACCCCTTCACGTTTCTATTTTGGTATTGTTAAAACTTTTTAAAGGGAGAATCCTTACTATGTTCAAGTCTTTTGTAAAAGCCAGCGGTGTCCTCATCTTACTGATAGGTTTCATGGGGTGTGGAGACGCTGATAAAGTCGGTGAAATTTCAACTGAAGACCTTATTCAAATTAGCGGCATCTTAGACCAATGGCGGGAAGGTTATGAAACAGAAGATGTCAATACTTATATTGGCACTTTCTGGGAAGACGGTTTTCTTTATGTCTCTGATATGGGAACAGACGGAGATAAAACTGACGATGTAGAATTTGATGACATTCGGCAGGAACGCGCCGCCGCAACTCGGGTCTTTGAACGGTTTCAAGATATTGAGATAGAACTGTCTTCTCCCCCAGAGATTTCTATGAACGATGATGACACAGAAGCAGAAGTCCGCAATCACTATAGAATCCAATTTTTTGTATCTGACGGTGAAACACTTGAGGGTGGATATACCGGTGCCTACGCCGAAGGAGACAACCTCTTTATTTTTGAAAAAAGAAACAACGAATGGCGCATAGTTGAGTGGCACGACGAAGCCTTTAACGAAGAAGAAATTCGTAGCGCTAATAACTTATAGGTTTAAGAAAAGGAGGGGCAATTTCTACCCCAGCGGGCGGGCAGAAATACTGTACATTCATGCCGCAACAGGAGGAACATCTACGTGATTATCTTCAACTCATCCGAAAGCATGACTTTACGATCTGCCTGAGTATCCTATTGGTAGTGGGAACGGCTCTAATTATCTCACTCCGTCTACCTAAAACTTATGCTGCCTCCACTTTAATCTTATTCGTCCAACCCAGTGCTACATCTTCCCTTTCCTCCGCAAATCTGTTTCAAAATGTCCTCTCTGGTGGTACCGATCGGCGAGAGATGGAAACAATCAGTACCCGATTCTCTACAGAATCTATGCTAAACGCAGCAATCGAAAACCTTGAGGAGAATGGGCATTCGGAGGCAGCCGCGCTTTTTCCGCCGGTCGGTAAACTCAAACGAATACTGAAGGCACAAGTCAACCCAGACTCCGATTACATTAATCTTTCGGCTGCATTGACCGAGGCAGAAGGTGGAGAACGCAATGCAGCACTCCTTGTCAACCAGCTTGCAAGCGATATGCAAATCTTGCGACGTGGAAATGAAGAAACAAAACTTAGAAAACTTATGGAGTTCCTGGAAAATAAACAACGCGAAATAGAAGCAGAGAGAAATAAAGGTTTAGATGATCTTCTCGAGTTTGTTCGCGACAATGGAAGCACAGAAACATGGGTGCCAACACTTACTAATCTGCTTGAACGTCTCGCTCGTGTTCGGGAAAACCTTGAAACGAGCCAACTACAAGTCTACGCAATCAACACTCATATTACATACCTAAAAGAACAACTACAAAATCTGCCTAAGCAGATACCACTATCAGAAACCACCTCCCATAACCCCGTCTGGCTTTTTCAGCAGGAAAAACTCTTTAACCTTGAATCCCAGCGCGTTGCTGACAGAAAAAAAGTAGGTAAGAATTCATCAGAATTAGAAGGTCTTAACGCACAAATTGACGAAATCAAGAAAAAAAACAAAGATACCTCCCGAATAACCACTACCCTCACTTCCGGCACTTCAGCTCATTATACCTATATACAGAATCAATTGATAACGTTAACCCCAGATCTCTCGCGGTATGAAAACGCCGTGGAACGCCTGAATAAAAAAGAACAGACTCTCGAAACTGAATTGGCAAAATTAATAGGACAGATCCCAGAAAATCAAATCATTCTCACACAAAAGGGGGCTAAGATTCTGAAAACCAACGCGCTGGCTGAAGAAATTGCCAAACGCTCCCTTGAAGCTGAAATATTATACGCTGAATCCAAGATGCCTACCTCTCGCGACCAGATAGGTGGCATTGAAATTGTTGACCGCGGGACACCGAAAAAAAACCCCGTTAGTCCTCAACTTAAGTTTATTCTTGTTATCGCAGGAATCACTGGTTTAGTGTTAGGTGTTACAGCGGCTTTGTTTATCGAATATTTTAACAGATCCGCTGTGAACTTAAAAAACTGAATACCACATTTGAAAATTAACGAAGCCTCGATTTTAGTCGAGGCTTCATTAATTTGGATGACTTTATAAAAAAAATGTCAATTTTTCTTAAAATGTAGTATAATATATATTACGCTCGTTGGCATTGTGAGGTTTATAAATTTATAGAAAGGCTGGTTGATATCCTTGACGGGTACCTAAAAGAAAACAGATTCGTTAGGTGTTGTTGCTGTCTTCAGGGAGGCAGTAAATGGCACAAACTCCCCACGTATTAAGGATATCTCTTTGTTTCTGCAGCCGCCATTAGCACAATATCACAGAAATTGTATAAGGACACCATTTATCCTTAAAACAATGCGGGCGAAAGATCGAAAATGAATAGTACTGATATTAAAAACTTGAAAATATATCACATTTGTGGTATGTTTATTTCAAATTCCACTTTAATGCGTGTATTTTTTCTGTTAAAAACTTGACAGAAATTCAAATCGGTGCTATTTTAGATGCTTAAGAACAGTTTTGCAGGCATTTTACCATGCGTTTATTGGAAATTTCTGTAAAACAAACCCTTAATTTGTTGGAAGGAGACTCGCTTTTGTATGCTTCGACCGATATTCGCGATTTACGGAATATCTATCCAGCAACGGCGAAGAGTAAAGAAATTGAATAAGTGTTATTTTTAACAACTAACGCAATTTTGGTGTTTTTCGTTTACACACAAAGCAGTTTTCATCCATTTCAAGGTTTTTGTCGGAAACCCAGGTAAGAGCGCAAATGACGAAATATTCGGCACTCGTTACCTAAACATCCGATTCATTATCTCCAAGGAGGAAAAAGAAAATAATGAACAGGCTAAAACAATCAATTGATGTTTTACTTGTAGCGACCTGTATCCTGAGCGCGTTTGTGCTTTACGGTTGTGGGGCACAAAGCCTTGGTCCACAAGAACCCCTATTGCCAACGATTGAGGGGAGTTCTAAATTCTCAGCGCGTTTCCAGTTAGAAGAAGAACCACAATTCTTCTATGATCTGTTTGGAAAAGAGCTGCTTGAAGGTAACGAGGTCTATAACTATCGCGAGCAGAAAGAGTTTGACCAGAACGGTGAATTGTTTGTGGGTTGGACAGGACAGCTCGATAGTGAAAGATTCTCCGCACAGCTCGATAGAACGGTCTTAACCGAAGACAGTTATCGTGGAAGATATACCGAATTTGCTATCGGCGACCATTTACGATTCAAGCCATCTACGCTATTCCCGAACCGTTACATCCTTTACAAAACAGAATTTGACGGGCTTCGATGGGATATCTCTTTCGCGCAGGAACGGCACCTTTTCACGCTTATCAATTCTCGTATTTCAAACCCTGTCCAATTGACCGACGCAGCGGCAAACCTCGCACCAACGCTTGGTCGTCGAAACGGTCTTAATGAAGACGCGGGCGTACGACACATTGAAAACGCACGCCTCGTGGGTTTTCGGGCACAAGGGCTCTTAGGCGACATCTTCCGTGTCGGCTTTACTTATGTTAACCTTCATAAAGAACACCCTGAACGCGTTGAAAACCCTCTCATGGGTACCGTAGCAAATACACCACCAGACTCAATTTCAGTTGTCTTCCGAGATGACTCACCCGAAGACAATCATGGAACCGTCACTGTATTCTCAGGCTACGATGCTACCTTACACGGCGAAAATATTCAGGGCGGTGTCGGCGCAGCTTTCAAAACCATGAAAGTTACAATTGTCACCCAAGCGTTGGAAGAATTAACACCTGAAGACATTGAAGAAGGGGTTGAACCTAAGGCTCTACCTGTAGAAACCCTCACTGAAACCCTTGACGGTAGCAATGTAATTCCGCTGACTGTCGGCGGACTCCCTTCTGATATTCGCGATTCTGTTGATGGTGAGTGGAAGATTGTGGACGGTTTCAATAAGATGAAAGTTGTTCTCGCTTTCGTTGATCCAGATGGTTCGCCTTCTCCTGATGTTGCCCAACTCCTTTCTGAAGGCGCGTATCAAATTGATGCTGACCCGCGTACGGTTCAATCTGTTACCTTTGAGATGGTCGTAGCAGGTGATTACAACATTGCTATTATCGGATCGAGTGCCGCAAACAAAGCTGAATCCGATCCGGAAATCCAAGAATGGATTAAGACCGAAGATGGTCACATCCAGATGCCTTACCGTGATATTATTGAAGCACCGGGTAACTATGGTCAATCTTCAGATTACACCAGCAACCGGGCAAAACTCCAAGATAATCCCAGCGACTGGACGGGCGAAGGCAAACCCCGTAAAATCCAGTATCGCTACGGTGCAGCTCGCGCAGCACTCCTCTACGGGCTTGACTTAGAAGGTACGATCGGCAACGTTTTTGTCCGAGCACACTATTCCATCAACGGTAAATATAAGCAATATCCTACCGTTCCCAAAGATCAGATTGGATTTAGCCGACTCAAAACAACCATCCAAGGCGAAGATGGCGAAGAGGAAACTGGTATTTCTCTTGATCCCGCAACAGGTTTACCCTTAGATGCAAACGGAGTTCCCACATACTCCGAGACCGAGGGTGAACGATTTGAAGCCATGTTGGGTGGTGCTGGAACCGATGAAAGCGGCGACGGAGCAATGAGTAGAGAAACCGCATGGTTCGTCCAACTCAAATCTCGATTTGGGAAATTGTACCTTGAAGGGGTCTATTATCATATCGATCCCGGATACACAACAACCTATCTCAATTTCGGGTCTAACACTGACAGGGATCAGGAATACTCCCTGGAACGGACACCCGCATCACAGGCTGAGCAAGATCCATGGGATGAAGTCAATTACGCCCTTATTGAAGATGATGATGATGACGATGACTGGCCCGATGATGACGACTTTGATGGCGTCCTACCACGCGCTGATGACAGAGACCAAAACGGCGTTTTGGACTTCCAAGAAGACTTCCTCATCTTTGATGCTGATCCGCCGGTCTTCACCGACCTTGTTGATCTGAACAATAACGGCACAATCGATTCTCTTGAGGACGACTTTGAACCACAATATGAATACGGAATAGACAGGGAAGGATTCCACGTTTTCGCCGAATATGATCTCCTTGATAACCTTTCGCTTAAAGTCGGATGGCTTAATGAAGACGAGGTTTCAAGTCGTAGGCAAAATGATTCCAAATACCTGCATGTCACCTACCAACGTGACATTCCTGACTTCGGAACAGTGCTCTTCCAAAACCGATTTGTTCGAGTCCAAGACGATATCCCAGATTATACCATTACACTGCGTGTTGGTGAATTGGAACCTGTCCAAATTTCTGACGAGCTTGATTTCTACAACGCTCGTGTGAATACAACGACACTTCAGTTCCTTTATACCGCTGTTCCCAACCTCACGCTTGAAGCAAAATTCCTCGTTGTACTGCAAAAACAGTACGAACAGGATGAGGAAGGGGCTATCTTCCTGGATGTTGAAGGATCAGGAGAAGAAGGTGATCCGCTCAATGCCGATCAGCGTGTTGACTTCATGGTTCCTGTTGAACAAGTTCGAGCTGGTGGTGAAAGACGGGAATACCCGTTCTATCCAGATCACGGAATCAACGCACTTGATCCCGAGGATCCAGGCTTAATCTATGACTCTGAAAACTGGAAAAAACGGCGCTATCCCGAACGCGATATTCGCAATCAGCAGACAATTCTCAAGGCCAGATACGAGATTCCACTCGGTGAACTTCCATTCGTTGACCGAATCGGTGAAGATTTAACACTCACACCAATGGCAAAGTACATCTGGGATCGCGCATTTGATCGCGCATCTGAGGAAATTGGCGACGCTCTTAACCCGCGTCAGTTCGTTCCTACTGATATCGAACCCGTCGAATACCTACGCTTCAATCGTAGAAGTCGTGAAGATGTACTCGGCGTACGACTCGACTATCAGTTCTCCCAAAGAATGAACATTCTCGGCGGTTTCCAATACCGGAAATTTACCAACCGGGATAATAACTTCAAAAACTATTTGACAAACTTCCCGGAAGATGAAGATGTACCCGTCCTCTATCGACCGGACCTGAGAACTCGAATCTTTGAAGTTCAAGCGATCAACCGGGGTGAATGGCTTGGGTTCAACATCGTTATCCTTGCTGGTTACCGGCGAACCACTATCTTGCTCGATCACACGACGAGTAACACGACCTTCGTGCGAGCAATGATGGGCTTCTAAATGTTTTGTGTATCGCTGGACACGAGAACCGTGTCCAGCGATCTCACGTTTAGCAATACTACCTACAATACCGTTTCTGCTAAAACTTGAATAAAGCGCGTAACTTCTTAAAGGCTCAGGTGTTTTTAATAGAGATGGCGTTATAGGCGGTAGGGGCGATCTACAGATATAGATTTTGATTCCGAACCAGAAAAATAGTGTAGATGAAACGCTCACGTGTTAATAAAATTAAGTTGTTAAGGTGCGGCTCTCGTGCTTTATTTATACAACATTTTATGAGATGACTTGTAGAGATTTACCAACACAATTGGTAAGTTACCTAAGGAGGATCAGAACGAATGATTCGTTTTAGTTTCGTTTTAATGCTAATTGCTTGTATCAGTATGTCTACTGGCATCGCTTTCGCGCAAGATGATGCAAGTGGTGGAACCGTCCGAGGCAATATTGTTGATACAACCACAGCACAAAACCCGATTGAAGGTGTTGAAGTCAAGATTGTTGCCACAGGTGGGCAAGAATATGCCGCAACCACAGATGCCAATGGCGAATATGAAAGATCCGGCGTCCCCGCGGGCCGCTACCTCATCAGTATTTACAGAGAAGGATATGGTGACCGGCTTGGAAAACCCGTTACAGTCGTTAATGGCGGTGATCACTTCGTACCGCTCAAGATGACCAAAAAGGACAACATCGTTACCTTCTTCCAGAAGTTTGGATTCGTCTTCTGGCCACTCGCCCTCTGCTCTATCACGGCGTTAACCTTCATTATTGAAAGACTTTTCACCTTTGTCCGAAGCCGCTCTCGAATCGGAACTGAACAGTTCATCGCCAGTATTGCCGACTCATTGCGGAAAGAGAACATTATGGAAGCCGTCTCGACTTGTGAAGAAGCCGGCGGTCCACTTGCTAATGTCCTTAAAGCAGGCTTGCTACGATACAGCCAAGCCCAGATTGAGGAACGCGATATTAGCAAAGAAGAAATTCAGGAAGCTATTGAAGAAGCGAGCCTGCTTGAAATCCCCGAATTGGAAAGAAATCTGCCAGTTCTCGGTACGGTCGCGGTCGTTTCTCCGCTGTTCGGTTTGCTCGGAACGGTTACAGGTATGATTAGTGCATTTACGACAATCGCACTCGAAGGTACCGGTGACCCGCAGCAGCTCGCAGGGGGTATCTCACAGGCACTCCTCACAACTGCTGCTGGCTTGACTGTTGCTATTCCGTGTTTGATTTTCTTCCAACTTTTTGATAGCTGGGTCAACAGACACATGGTTGAAATTTCACAGGTTTCTACTGAAATTGTCAATCAACTGATTGTTGGTGAATCTAGCTAACAACGCCTAATCTTGGAACAGAACGGCGGGTGATCTACACCCGCCTCCGAAATAGGTGTTAGCGGGTTAGTTCTCGAACCACAACCCAGTCTTATTAACCAGAAAGGAGACTTTGAAATGCAACAAGTCGGTGAAGCCAAATTGAGCCTGCTTGCGAACAAAATCAGGGAACGTAAGCCACCAACGCTCAGTATGGCACCAATGATTGATTGTGTATTCCTGCTCCTGATTTTCTTCATGGTGTCAACAACCTTTTCGCCGATTCCTGGCCTCCGGGTGCAGCTTCCCCCACCGGGAAAACCTTCGCCCGACAAACCGAAAGGTTTGACCGTCCGGATCGCGAACCCAGAACCTGGTGAGGATAGAGGCACTATGGTGTTGAACGATGCAGTTGTCCAGATTGATGAAATGTTCAACCAGTTCATCAATGCACCAGAAGAGGCAACAAACATGTTGATTATCCAATCCGAGCGGGAAGTACTTCATGAACAGATCGTGCACGTGATGGATATCGCGAAACAGGCAGGTATAGATAAAATAGGATTCGCTATTGTCGCAAGAGACTGACAATCTCACGCGATAGCAGGCGGCATCTAATTTCTATTCAAGGAGAATTCTCATGGCTCTAAACTTGGCTCGACGGCGAAAATCACAAGATGATGATGATATTCCGATGGCACCAATGATTGATTGCGTGTTCTTATTGCTCATCTTCTTCATGGTATCTGCCGTTATGAAGGTTCCTCCGCCCTTTACTGTCACCTTACCCGATTCTGCAACGAAGCACGAATTCACGCGAAAGAAATTCAATCTGTTCATTAACAGTGACGGACGTATTTCAATTGATGACCAAGAAATGTTGACACTGGAAGATATGGAGCTTTTCATCGCAGCTCATGAAAATCAGATCACTACCTTGATTATCAAAGCAGATAAACGTGCCAAGCACGGCGATGTCATTGATGTGGTAGAACGGGCAAAAATGCGTTCCAGTAAAACAGAAGGACTCGAAATCGCTTTCGCGGTGTCAGAAGAAGACTGAGGAACACAATAGAACCAAAAAAGGCAGCATCTGCTGCCTTTTTTTTGACATTACAATAATACAAATACGCCGTGCTTGCGGAATTCAGCGAGCACGGCGTATTTAATTGAGTCTCTCAAATTACGTTTGCTGAATTAATCAGGATTTCTAACGTTTCTTCCGTTCTCTCCGAGCTGCAGCGCGTCTCTTCAGTTGGACAGGTGCTGGAAGCGGTGGCGGCGGCGGTGTTACGACCTTCCAAAAGTGCGGAAGGAATGCCTCCCAATGGGTAAGAATATTCTCAGCATGTTGACTGCCTGTATATGCTGCATGATTTTGTATAAGCGCCATCAGGTTCTTAACATCCGCCTCACTCTTCATTTTTTCTATTTTCACCCAATCCGAGTTGTACTTCTTCTCAAATTGACCTTTTTCGTCAAGGATGTATGCGGTACCACCTGTCATTCCAGCACCAAAGTTTCTACCCGTTTCGCCGATAACTACGACTGTGCCAGCAGTCATATATTCACAACCGTGATCACCGACACCTTCTACGACAGCAGTCGCGCCACTATTTCGGACGCAGAACCGTTCACCAACGCCACCCGCTGCGTAGAGTGTCCCACCTGTTGCCCCATATAAGACCGTATTTCCGATGATTGTATTCTCATAAGTTTCAAACGATGCAGTCGGCGCGGGTTTGATAATAAGTTCCCCGCCCGCCATGCCTTTGCCAACATAGTCATTCGCTTCGCCTGTCAACACGAATTGTACGCCACTGATACAGAAGGCACCGAAACTCTGTCCGGCACTTCCCTCAAAATTGCACCGAATCGTTCTATCAGGCAACCCCGTATCCCCGTAACGTTTCGCGATTTCACCGGATAACTTCGCGCCGACTGTTCGGTGCGTGTTCCGGATAGGATAAGAGAGTTGGATCAGTGTTTTCTGGTCAATCGCTTCCTCAGCATCCGCCAAAATCTGATCATCAAGCGGGATGTCCTCTCGATCGTTCCGTTCCTGCAAATGGTAACGAGGTTGTGTACCAGTTGGATCCGCAGGTGTCAAAATCTCGCTTAAATCAAGCGTTGCTGCTTTTGGATAATCCGCAAGATCAATCGGTTGTAGCAATTCGGGACGACCAATAATATCGTTCAAAGACTTATGTCCGAGATTCGCGAGAATGGATCGAACTTCATTCGCTACCCCCAACATGAAGTTAACAACCATCTCAGGGGTCCCAGGATACTTCGCACGGAGTGCCGGATCCTGTGTAGCTACCCCAACAGGGCACGTATTCAGGTGGCATTGGCGCGCCATCACGCATCCCGTCGCTACCATTGCTATTGTACCAAAACCGTATTCCTCTGCCCCTAACATAGCGGCGACGACAATATCACGTCCCGAACGCATTCCGCCGTCCGCTCGCAATACAACACGATCTCGCAATTCGTTCTCCACCAAGGCACGCTGTGTCTCTGCAAGTCCGAGTTCCCATGGTGTTCCTGCATTCTTAATGGAACTGAGCGGCGAGGCACCTGTACCACCTTCATGTCCACTCACTTGGATAACATCGGCGTAGCCCTTTGCCACACCTGACGCAATAGTTCCAACCAGAAATTCGGAGACCAGTTTTACAGCGACCTTTGCTTGTGGATTTGCCTGTTTCAAATCATAGATGAGTTGCGCCAAGTCCTCAATAGAATAAATGTCGTGGTGCGGTGGCGGCGAAATCAATGGAACGCCAGGCACAGAGTGCCGGATAGAGGCGATTTCAGCGGTTACCTTGTGCCCCGGAATCTGTCCGCCCTCTCCAGGTTTAGACCCTTGCGCCATCTTGATTTCCAATTCCTTCGCCGAAATTAGGTACGTCGGTGTGACACCGAAGCGTCCGGACGCCACCTGTTTGATAGCACTCGAAGCGAGGTCACCGTTAGGCTGTTTCTTGAAGCGATCAGGATTTTCACCACCTTCTCCACTCCCTGACTTCGCACCAAGACGGTTCATCGCAACTGCCAAGGTTTCGTGTGTTTCACGGCTTAACGCCCCAAACGACATACTACCGGTTGTAAAACGTCGAACGATATCCTCCGCCGGTTCTACTTCTTCAATAGGGATAGGCATGCTCGGCTTGAATGCAAGCAAATCCCGTAAACTGGAAAGCTCACCACTCTCAATAGCGTCAACATATTTCTCATAATCTTCCGATTTACCTGCCTTGACGAACTTATGAAGTGATTTAAATACAGTCGGATTAAAGGCATGGAATTCACCGTTTCTACGGAACCGGAAATAGCCAGCCTCCTCAAGCGATGGGTCGTCTTCGCTCTCCGAAAACGCTTTCGCGTGGAAATGGAGCGTCTCCGCCGCGATTTCAGCAAACCCGATGCCGCTTAAGCGCGAGGTGGTCCCTGTAAAACACTTATCAATAACTGTGGCATTGATACCGAGTGCCTCAAAAATTTGAGCACCCCGGTAACTCGACACCGTCGAAATCCCCATCTTCGCCATAATCTTCAAAAGACCTTTTTCAACGGTCGCCTTATAGGTTTCGATCGCTTTCGCCGCTGTGAGGTCTCCAAGCTCCTCATCCTCCGCAAGTTGAACAATCGTAGAAAACGCGAGATAAGGGTTAACCGCCGCTGCTCCATAACCGATCAGGACAGCAAAATGATGTTCTTCTCTCGCATCCCCGGTTTCAGCGATAAGACTCACTCGCATCCGTTTCCCTTCTCGAATTAGATGATGATGGACAGCACCGACAGCAAGTGCCATCGGAATCGGCGCAGAATCAGGATTGACATCTTTATCGCTTAGCACGAGAAGCGTTGTGCCGGCATCAACTGCTTCGGAAGCACGTTCACATAACGCCTCCAGCCCAGTCTCCAAGCCCTGTGTACCGGAGGATACCGGGAAACAGACAGAAAGCGTTGACATCTGAAAATCAGGGATATTCAGTGCTCTCAGTGCTTGTAGATCTGTATTGGTCAGGATTGGTGAAGGTAACCGGATAAGCCGAGCGTGAGCTTCAGTTTCCGTGAGTAAACTATGCCGTCGTCCGAGGTAAGTTGTGAGTGACATCACCAAACGTTCACGGATTGAATCAATCGGTGGGTTTGTTACTTGCGCGAAGCGTTGTTTGAAGTAAGTATAGAGCAATCGCGGGTGCTGAGAAATCACAGCAGGTGGTGTATCATCACCCATCGAACCGACCGCTTCCTTCGCTTCCATTACCATGGGCTTAATAAATCGCTCCACATCCTCAGTCATATAACCGAAGGCTTTCTGGTGCATCGGCAGCCGCGCCGGAACAGCATCCGTCATAGTGGAAGCGTCGTCCTTTTCAGTCGGAAGCGTTACGATACCTTTCTGTACCCACTCCGCATAAGGTTTTCGCTCAGCAATACTATGCTTAATCTCCGAATCCTTCAACACTTTTCCTTGCGCTGTATCCACAGCGATCATCTGTCCAGGTCCCAAACGTCCCTTTTCCACAACGCGACTATCGTCAAGTTCAATAATACCGACCTCAGACCCCATGACAACAGTTCCCTCTTCCGTGATTTTGTAGCGTGCGGGTCGTAAACCGTTTCTATCAAGACTTGCCCCAACGACAACGCCATCCGTAAACGCGACTGCCGCCGGTCCATCCCAAGGTTCACTGACACATGAGAGATACTCGTAACAAGCTTTAAGCACATCCGGCATATCAGGAATCTGTTCATACGCCTCCGGGATCAGACACATCATGGCATGTAGGATATCACGGTCAGAATGTGTTAATAACTCCAACGCGCTATCTAAACTCATCGAATCGCTTCCGTGTGGATTGATAATTGGGACAAGTTTTTGAATGTGTTCGTTCCAGAGGGGGGACTGTAAATCTGCTTCGCGCGCTCGCATCCAATTCCGGTTGCCCATTAAGGTATTGATTTCACCGTTGTGTGCGAGTGTATGGAAGGGTTGCGCGAGCATCCATGTAGAAGAGGTGTTCGTACTATAACGCTGGTGAAAAACAGCAAGTGCTGCCTCAAAATCCGAATCTTTTAAGTCCAAATAAAATTGCGCAAGCTGCGGGGCAACGAGTAACCCTTTGTAGACAACTGTCCGATGCGAAAAGGATGCGATATGGAATTCATCAAGCCCTGCCGCTTGGATACGGTGTTCTAACTCTTTACATATTAAATACAAACATCTCTCAAAAGCATCGTCTGCAAGTTGTTCCGGTCGCCCAACCAATACCTGTTGAATCTCTGGCATCGTTTCTAAAGCTTTAGTCCCAAGCGCGGAAAGATCCAGCGGCACCGAGCGCCATCCGAGAAGCGGAACACCGTATTGTTGTAACGTCTTTTCAATAAGCGCACGCCCCTGTGCCAATGCCTCTTCATCGTGTCGTGGGAGAAAAATCATCCCAACACCCATATCATTTATCGAATCAAGATGGACTCCGAGTTTCTCAAGTTCTTTTTCAAATAATTTTTTTGGAATTTGTGTTAAGATACCTGCCCCGTCGCCTGTCTTCGCGTCCGCCGCCACCGCGCCTCGGTGCGTCAAATTCGTGACCGCCTGCGTCGCCATCTTGATAATCTCATGACTCCGACTTCCGAAACAGTTCGCGACAAAACCTACACCACAGGCATCTTTTTCGTTTAAATCCTTGTACATTTTTAAACTAACTCTCCATACATTCTTCTATATTTCTTAGGACTTACGCATTTTTTCTATGATAACCTGAGTATTATGCACTGCAGGGTTTTTGCTTGGGTGTTTCTTCAGGGTTTAAAACCCCGCCAGCAAACGGGAATGCGTAAGTCCTATTTCTTTTTCATCGGCATTGTAAATCAAGTTGTTTACGCTTCGTCTTTTTATATCTACTCCCCGGGGCGAAGTTCGCATGCCTTAGCCCTATCCTTTTTTATGATAGATAGAAATAAATCGGAAAACGGATTTCGCTTTCAGGGTTGGGTCGGACGCTGACGACTCGTATCCTGCCGAAAATAGCGCGCCTCAAGGCAAGAGAGAGCCTCTGGAATCAACGGTGATTCACGGCCGGCTTGGCGGGCTTACATGCTTTGGTTTAAGCCCCATTTTTTGAGGCAAAACCGCCTGTTAGTCCTAATATTATACCTCAATTTAAGTCGAAAGTCAAGTAAATTCCCTTTCGCCTCAATAGCCGACCGCACATCCATCCCGTCTCGGATCTGAACCTGCCACAAGCGTGTCAAAGGATGGATTGATAAAAATCGCTTGCCCACCGCCAAAAAAAGTGTCGCCGGGTATGATGTGATGTCCCTTCTGTGCCAATGTAGCTTGCACATTCATCGGAATACCTGTCTCCAGCATAATCCGAGAATCGTCCATCACCCGAAACCGAGGGGCATCTAATGCATTTTGGACATCCATATTGAAGTCAATGAGATTACACACAAACTGTAAATGTCCTTGTGTTTGCATCTGTCCGCCCATGACCCCGAAGGTAACCAACGGCACCCCGTTTTGGGCAATCATGCCCGGGATAATCGTATGTAACGTCCGTTTATGCGGCGCGATACAATTCGCATGGTTCGGATCCAGCGAAAAACCTGCGCCCCGATTTTGCAACATAATACCTGTATCACCAGCAGTTAGACCGGATCCAAAGCCTGCAAAAAGACTGTTAATAAAAGAGACAACGTTTCGCTCACTATCAACAACACACAAGTATACAGTATCACTTCCCATTGACGGAACACCGGCACTCGGTGCTGTGTTCGCCCGTTCTAATGAAATACGGGACCGTTGGCTTTCCGTATAGTCATCAGTAAGCAGACCGGCTACTGGCACATCTACAAATGTTGGATCTGTTACGTATTTGTAAAGATCAGCGAACCCCAATTTCATTGCCTCAATAGCGTAATGTAAATGTTCAGAACTGTTATGCCCCATCGCTCTGAGGTCAAACCCTTCAACGATATTGAGTGCAAGCAGTGCAGCAATGCCTTGTCCATTCGGCGGAATTTCATAGACATCATAACCGCGATAATTCGTAGAAATCGGTTCAACCCAATCGGATTTGTGGTCAGCGAAGTCTTGGCGCGTGAAAAGTCCGCCATTCTCATCGGAAAATTGGACGATTTTATCAGCAATCTCGCCGTGATAAAAGGCATCACGTCCACCTTCAGCAATCAACCGTAATGTCCGTGCGAAATTCGGCTGACGAAAGACTTCACCCGGTACCGGTGCCTTTCCATTTGTGAGATAGGTCTTTGCAGTGTCCGGATGCTGCGCCAACATTGCCGCGCTGCCTTGCCATGCAAGACTAATTTGTGGACTCACCGGAAATCCATTTTCTGCATAATCAATCGCAGGTTGAAGCACCTCTGCCAATGACATCGTTCCGCATTCATCAAGAAGGGTTGCCCATCCATCAATCGTCCCCGGTACCGTAACAGGATACATACTCCCAAAAGACGGAATACTGGTTAATCCTTGCTTGGTAAAAAACTCCAGTTCTGCGGCGTACGGTGCCCTACCACTTGCATTCAAGCCGCGGATTACACCATCTTTAGGCTGGTAGACCAGCATAAAAGCATCGCCACCGATACCCGTTGACATCGGTTCGACGACATTGAGTATCGCAGCAGTCGCGACCGCCGCGTCAATAGCATTTCCGCCATCGCGTAGAATCTGCAACCCGCCCTGCGCGGCAAGGGGTTGACTCGTTGCAACTGCCCCATGTTGGCAGATAACAGCAGAACGTCCAGGTCCAAATTGGTTGGGGTAGTACCCGTCAAACATCCTTCCCTCCTATTTTCAGACTGCTACCACTATAGCACACCTCGCCCTTTTTGTCAAATTTAGCACCGATGCAACTTTACACACCCGATTGACATCTCATAGAATTTATGGTATACTTTCAAAGAGAAAAAGTTAAAATTGTTTTGAAAAACTTCAAGGTAATTAGAATGGCAGCACAAAGAATCGTCAAATACCCACCCAAACGAGGGAAGATCTCAAAATCACAAGTAGAACGGGCAGTGAGAGAGGTTCTTGAGGCAAGAGGAGTCCCTATAGAGCCCAAGCGTGACACCTATAAATATCATCTGAAGCGCGGTAATAAAGTTATCCGTAGCCGAATCACGAACGACTTAGATCGCCGTGAAAAGGAGCACCAACGGAACTACGGTAAAGATGTTCATATTCAACAGGTTGGGAGCCGTACAACACGAGAAGGTGCAAGGGAATGGGAAAAGAAGCAACGGCGCGGCACGTCTTAGTTTTTGAATCTTTTCATTTTCCTTTAGAAAAAAGAAAGAGGGTTTCGCTCTATTCATAGATCGAAACGCAATAAATGTATTCAGTTTTCCTACTCACGCCTCATTTTTGAGATTTTTCTTCTGAACGCTCAAGATCCATTGCATACTCATAAATTTGGCAAACGCTGAAAAATATGATACAATTATGACATATCGTGGTCCTATTGATACAGAAAATTTTGATGCTGGATAAACTGGATTGAGGAGCACACATTATGAACGTTTCACACCTGTTACCTTTGGCAGAACGAATCGTCTGTGACGAAAACATTCTCACGGGGAAACCTATTATTAAAGGCACACGGTTAGCTGTTGAATTCATCATAAATTTACTGGCGCACGGCTGGAGTGAGACAGAAATTCTTGAAAATTATCCGCATATTGTCCAAGAGGATATTCGCGCATGCCTTGCGTATGCAAGCATGGTGCTAAACACACAAAAAGACTACCAATCTCCTAGGCAATTAACAGATGCGCCTGTTAGCAGACGAGAACATCCCTAGTTTAGTCGTGGAACTCCTGTGTGATCACGGACATGACGCGCTTTGGGTAGGAAAAGAGACCCCCGGTATTAGTGACCGAGAGGTACTTTCTCTTGCTACAACTGAAAAGCGGACCCTCATTACATTTGACACAGATTTTGGTGAGTTGGTCTTCCGATTAAAAGTTAACGCTCCTTTCGGTGTAATTCTGTTTCGCCTCCCCCTAACTCACCATCAACCATTGCACAAATTATAATTAGAACCCTGGAAACTCAATCAGACTGGACAGGACTTTTTTCTGTTGTTGATGAGAATCAGATCCGTACAAGATCTTTACCAAACACATGATTTCCACGGACTGAGAGTTGTGGATTTTTGAATTTTGCGTGAAAGTTCGTTGTGCATCTTGTTGTCATATCTCCTTGTCGGAAATTGTTCTCAGGAAATCTCCATCCATGCAATGAGTTTGGGTTTTGCGCCCATCGGTGCTTGTATCCGCATGAGATACTTACGTATATAGCGTTCAATGTTTTTCCGTGCACCTACGAGCGCACCGGGTCCATCTTCAATCCAGCGCAGTGTCTCCGCATTACATCGAATTTCGGGCCATATCTCCTCGACGCTGTCAAGGACTTCATCAATTTCAGCGTCATAGAAGTACCATTTGATTTCACCGTTTGGCATCTCATAAATTTTCAATTTTTATGCTTATCT
This sequence comes from Candidatus Poribacteria bacterium, assembly GCA_022394775.1. GTDB lineage: Bacteria > Poribacteria > WGA-4E > WGA-4E > WGA-3G > WGA-3G. The sequence goes on along the minus strand of JAGFCB010000171.1, from coordinate 17,786 downwards.
TGACACACAATTGGCTGTAACATACTCTATTTTTTGTCAAATCCCCAAAAAAATGTAAATTTACCCTAAACTTTTTTAGTTTCATATCTATAATTATAAGTAAAGCCCTAATTACTTGAACACCGAAAGAATGGCAGGGTTACAAACCCCACCTGCAAGGGACAAGGGTTCTGTGTTTCCGAGAGTGTTCACATATCTTCGGGCTTTACTATAATATAACGGATATTTTAGGTATCATTATGCCAAGGTTTATGTTTCATCCATGATCGAAACCGAGGTATATTTCAAGGTCAACGGAATCCCGTGAAAAAATAATAAAGGAGAAAATCCATGATGGTGATGACGCGTCTGAGAGGTGGCGTTCCAATTTTGGAACCCCACGGTAAAATTGTCGGCACTGCGGTATCGGAATTGCGAGAGAAACTCGCGTTGGAGCTATTAGAAGCTTCCCACACGCCCTGCTTCATCATCAATTTCGAGCACGTTCACAAAATAGATAGTTCGGCACTCGGCATGCTGGTAAATGTGCATGTGATCGCAGCGCAGCTGAAAAGCCGTATCGCTATTATCAATGTTGGGCGACATATTAAGAGTTTACTCGTCCTGAGTCGGCTTGTGAGTATTTTTGAACATTTCGAGAGTGAGGAGGCTGCGATTTTGGCACTCGTCAAGGATGACTAAAGGCGAGTAGCCAAGGCGCGATTCTGCTCTTGTCACAATAATTTCTCAAAGGAGACGAAACGATGAAATCTACGAAATATCGCCAAATGATGCTAATGAACCTTTTAGCCATATTTGGATTATCCATAATATGTGGGTGTTCGGCATTCGGTCCGAAAAAAATTGAGCGTCCCCAAGTTCCGCCCGACTTCCCGTTTGCTGTAGTTTGGCTGCAACCTCAGAAAAAAACTGTGAGTATTAATGCGTTGACCCAGCGAGAATTGTGGGGACTCGTTATGGTTAAGAAATGGAATGAAGGGAACCGTTTTGTTGGGACCGATATGGATATGAATAATGGGAAAGTCTATTTGTACTATCCGAATGTTGTTTATGTCAAATGGGAGGATACCCAACTGCCTGATGGTACAATCACTAAACATGCTTCTAAGATTTCAGGAGGCGATAGCACAATTACAGCCCAAATCAGTAAGGGAATACTTCCCCCAGGCGTACTGGTATTAGACATGGATGCTTCGGGCATAGATCCGTATGAGTACCTATCGAAATAAATTATTGAACCAAAGGGCACCTCATGGGTATGATTGATGAGATCCGGCTTTACGCGCGTCCTTAGAAGATGCATAAGGCTTAAAAAATTAAAATGGAATTTTGAAGTTTTGTCTTGTTTTTCCTCCTTAAAAATTGTACAATAAAGAGTAGCAAGCGGATTTTGGGTAGCGGCACGACAAATGTCTGCTATCGAAGTAGCATATTACAAGTCAACGACTTGCTTTCATGGGGGCAAATTCATGAAATTGAGATGTCAGTTGAAAGGCATAAAATGTCCGCGTTATGAGCATCACGGGATTTTCTCTCCTGATGATAAAACGATAAAACGGCTACTACCGGATGTGAACTGGTGTGCAAACTGTATCGCGCGTGCTTCACCGCAGCGTCCTGATATCCAGGAGGATTTGCAGCAAATCGGTGTCATCGTGCTCATCGAAAAAGGACCTCGGTTCAACCCGACACATCGCAGTGGCGCGAGTTTCAGCACCTTCATCCGTCCACGAATCTGTGGAACTTTGATGGACGCAAAAAGTAGAGAACTCACCCACAGTAACCGGGAACTCTGTAGTTTTGATGGCGCACCGGATCCATCCAACGATCCGGATGCTGAAGTGAAGCGAGTCCTCGGAGGGTTGCCGGAGGTTCCGGACCCTTACGCTGATTTTACAGATGAACTCGTCCGAAACATTAGTTTAGCGGCTACCTTGCCTAAACTTCTGAAAACCTTAACCGCCCGTGAACGCGAAGTTTTCGCCTGCCTTCGCAAGGATCAGCGAAATTGCGAGATTGCCGAAGTGTTGAACCTCTCTGAATCTCGCGTCAGTCAACTGGTGACACAGGTGACGCTGAAACTGACAGGCGCAGCACAAAGACTCGGTTTGGCGGACTAACTATTTTTGGAGGCACCTTTGAAAATAACTACAATTCAAACGTAGCGGCGATTGTAACTGCCAGTAGTGAAGGCTGGTACGCAATCGCCTTTTTTATTTTCTCGCTGCCTCAAGACTGAATGCTCTGAATTTGACACCCATTAGCGTTCATGATAAAATTCAATTCATCTCACACAACAGGAGCTCTTATGTCTACGTATGATGTCGGAATTATCGGCGGGGGACCCGGTGGATATGTCGCCGCTATTAAAGCGGCACAACTCGGTGGTAGCGTCTGCCTCATAGAAAAAGGCGAGTGGGGTGGTACCTGCCTGAATCGAGGGTGTATCCCGACGAAAACGCTTTTTGCTGTTGCTAACCTCGCTACACAAGTTCAGGAGGCTCCAGACTTTGGTGTGCATATCAGCGGTGAAGCAACAATTGATTACTCACAAGTATTGGCGCACAAAACCTCGGTGATTGCGCAGCTAACGGGTGGTATCGCACAACTGCTGAAAGCAAACGGCGTTGATACCTTCAACGGAACAGCGACACTTACTGATAGAGACACCATTCTCATCAGCAAATCTGACAGCACGACTGAGCAGCTGCATGCGAAAAATATTATTATTGCCACAGGTTCCGAACCCGCAGAGCCACCTGTCTTTGAAATTGATGAGACCCAAGTCTTGACGACAACGGGTATTCTCAATCTCACAGAACTCCCCGAAAGCCTGCTGATTGTGGGAGGCGGCGTTTCGGGATGCGAATTTGCCTCAATCTTCAACGCACTCGGTTGCCAAGTGACTGTATTGGAGCTTCTTCCCACAATCTTAGCGACTGAAGATGTCCAAGTCATCCGGCACATCCAACTCTTCATGAAGCGAAAAGGTATCACGATCCATACAGGTGCGAAACTCACGCACGTCAAAAAATCAGACACAGATGTCACGGCAGTGCTTGAATCCGGTGAAGAGATCACGGCAGAAAAAATGCTGGTCTCAATCGGAAGGCGTTACAACACTGAAAACATGGGGTTAGAAAAGGTTGGCGTTCGCACAGACGGCGGAAAAATTGTCGTGGATACACAGATGCAGACGAATATTCCGGGTATCTATGCCGTTGGGGATGTCGCCAGTCGGTACCTGTTAGCACACGTCGCATCGGCAGAGGGAAAGGTTGCAGCGCAAAACTGTCTCGGCACCCATGCTGAGATGGATTACCAAGTGATCCCGTGGTGTGTTTTTACTTTGCCAGAAATTGGACACGTCGGCATGACAGAAAAAGAGGCAACGGACGAAGGTTACGAAGTGAAAGTAGGACGGTTCCCTTACGCTGCAAACGGGAAAGCATTAGGATTACGTGAGACGGATGGGTTTGTTAAAACGGTTTCTGATGCCGATAGTGGGGATATCCTTGGCGTTCATATCGTCGGCGCACAGGCTTCAAATCTTATCCATGAAGCCGCGGTCGCGGTGCGTCTTGGAGCATCTGCTGCAGATATAGCACACACCGTTCACGCCCATCCGACCCTCTCAGAAATGGTCATGGAATCTGCCGAAGCGGCGTACGATAGAGCAATTCACAGCCTACACTAAAAACGGGCGGCATCTTGAAGTTTTTGATACCGAGACAAAATCTCGGAAAACGCTACACGCTTTTGTCGCTCGACGCTAAAATCTTCAATGTTAAAAGAGGCGACAACCGCTCCATACACCATAGCACTACGTATCGTCTCCTCTGATGTATCTCCAACAGAGGCAAGGTAACCCATCATTCCGCCTGCAAAACTATCGCCGGCACCTGTCGGGTCGGTTACTTGCGTGAGGGGATACGCTAGCGCATTGAAGTACGATGATTCGGTGATACTTATGGCACCGTGCTCACCTTTTTTGACGATAACCCGCCCTGGACCGTAGCGCAAAATCTTCTCTGCTGCGCGTACCAAATTGGAGTCACCGGTCAATAGTCGTGCCTCACTATCGTTTAAAATGAGGACATCCACACGTGCTAAGAGTGTCTCCAACGCCTCCCGTTCCTCGTTAATCCAAAAATCCATGGTATCACAGACAATCAGTTTGGGATTTGTTGCCTGTTCAATGATACTTAGCTGCAACACCGGTGAGTTATTCGCCAAGAAAATATACGGGGTATCTTTATACGTTTCAGGCAAAATGGGTTGAAATTCCTCAATAACATTCAATTCTGTGAAGAGGGTATCGCGGACGTTGAAGTCCTCAGTATAACGACCGCCCCATCGAAACGATTTACCATCTTCAACTCGTTCTAATCCTTGGAGATCAATGTCGCGAGTTTGAAGGAAATCCGTGTACGCATGCGGAAAATCAGCACCGACAACGCCGATAAGTTGAACAGTATTCCCAAAGAAACTTGCGGCGACAGCCGCATAGACACCAGAACCCCCAAGAACATCCTCAACCCGTTTGCTTGGAGTTTCTACGGTGTCTAAAGTAACCGTTCCAACGACTAAAATTCCCATACGCTAAAATCTATCTTCCAAATATATTGTGCAAACCCTATTTCGCTTAAGGTTAGAAAGGACCAGGTCTATTTTTGTTTTCCCGAAACGCACGGATAACCCGCCGCAGCCGACGAATGAAAATCACACTGAGTACGATGACCAATGGATACTGCAAAAAACTCAGCACTCTTACCAACGTCGGTGGGAATAGTATTGCCTGAGAAGATGCTGCCCAGATCAGTAACAATAACACTGCCGACAGAAGTATTATCACACCTTCCAAAATTTCTGATTTCTTCATAAGCATTCCTCACAAACAGGCAACACTCAAAACAGCCTAAGGAATAGTTGAAAGAAAAAACGGCGTTACGTTCCCATCTCCCACGAGTTGAGATATTTCTCTTGCTCTGCGGTGAGTGTGTCGATTTCGACACCGAACGCTTCCAACTTTAGCTGCGCCACAGTCTCGTCAATGGACTGAGGTACATCATACACCCGATTCTCAAGCTGCTCACTATTTTTCGCGATATATTCAAGAGAGAGTGCCTGATTGGCAAAACTCATATCCATAACACTCGCTGGATGCCCTTCGGCAGCAGCAAGGTTCACCAACCTACCTTCACCGACAAGATAGAGTTTTTTTCCATCTTCAAGGGTATATACGTCTACATAGGGACGTGCATTCCCTGTATCAACACTCAATTCCTCAAGCGCAGGAATATCAATCTCGACGTTGAAATGACCAGAATTCGCAATAATCGCGCCGTCCTTCATCGCCTCAAAATGTTCCTTACGCAAGACATGAATATCACCTGTCAGCGTTATAACGAGATCCGCTTCCTGAACTGCGTTCTGCATCGGCATCACTCGGAATCCATCCATCACTGCTTCTAATGCTTTTAAGGCAGTAACCTCGGTTACGATAACGTTCGCGCCTAAACCGCGTGCCCGACTTGCAACACCTCTGCCGCACCATCCATAACCAGCGACGACAACCGTTGTTCCAGCAATCAACAGGTTAGTCGCCCTAATAATACCGTCCAGTGTGCTTTGCCCAGTCCCGTACCGGTTATCAAAAAAATGCTTCGTCTGTGCGTCATTTACAGCGATAATCGGGTATTTCAGCACGCCTTCACTTGCCATGCTTTTGAGGCGAATAACACCTGTCGTTGTCTCTTCCGTCCCAGCAACGACTTGCTCAACCAAAGCCGGATTTGTCTCTTCAGAATGCAGTCTCGAAACAAGGTCAGCACCATCATCCATAGTAATAGCCGGTTGTAAATCAAGCGTCGCATCAATGTGTTTGTAATAGGTTTCTGTATCTTCGCCGTTAATAGCAAAAACACCGATCTCTTCGTCAACAACGAGAGATGCAGCGACATCGTCCTGCGTACTGAGTGGGTTCGATGCACAGACAACGGCTTCAGCCCCCCCTGCTTTCAGTGTTTTCATCAAGTTCGCCGTTTCAGTTGTGACATGCAGACATGCAGCGACCCGTAACCCTTCTAAAGGTCGTTCATTTTGGAATCGCACACGGATAGAATCTAAAACAGGCATGAACCGGTTCGCCCAATCAATACGTTGTTTGCCATTTGGTGCGAGTTCTGTTGTTTTAATATCGTAGTTCATTAATTTCCTTTTCTTAACTGGTATTCTCGAATACGTTCAATCTACCGGAGTTTTTCTATGTAATCGGTCTCTTCCCAAGTAAAACCGGGTTCTTCGCGCCCAAAATGCCCATACGCGGCAGTATTCTGATAGATAGGCTGGCGTAATTTCAAGCGTTCAATTATACCCGCAGGGGTTAAATCAAAGTGCGTATTGACAAGCGCCATGAGTGCCTCATCATCACCGGTACCAAACGTATCCACCATAACAGAAATAGGATCTCTTCTGCCAATCGCATAGGAGATTTGAATTTCACACCGCTCTGCGAGTCCAGCAGCAACGAGATTTTTAGCAACGTGTCTTGCCGCATAAGTGGCACTCCTGTCTACTTTGGTTGGGTCTTTTCCTGAAAGCGCGCCGCCTCCATGCCGCCCCATACCGCCATAGGTATCAACAATAATCTTTCGACCTGTTAGCCCAGCATCCCCTTGTGGTCCACCCGTTACAAAACGCCCGGTCGGGTTGATATGATATTTAATGTCTGGACATTGGAGATTTTCAGGGATGATTTTTTTGATGACCTCTTCAATAATCGCTTCCCGCAATTCAGTATCTTCAACATCAGGGTCATGTTGTGAAGAGATAACAACTGTGGTCACCGCTTTGGGTTTGTCGTCAACATACTCGACGGTTACCTGAGATTTTCCATCCGGTCGGATAAAACGGAGGGTACCATCTTTACGCACCTTAGCCAACTGCCGTGTTAATTGATGCGCAAGGGTAATCGGCATTGGCATCAATTCTGGGGTTTCGGTGCACGCATATCCAAACATCAACCCCTGATCTCCAGCCCCGCCCGGGTTTACACCCATAGCAATATCCGGAGACTGCTTATCAATAATACTCAATACAGCACTCCGCTCAGCATCAAAACCGTATTCAATATCAGTGTACCCGATATTGGCAAGCACTCTTCGGGCAATCTGTTGCGCATCATAATTTGCCGTAGTAGTGATCTCCCCAGTGATAACAGCAAGCCCAGTCGTAACCAAGGTTTCACAAGCAACTCTGCCCATTGGGTCTGTCGTGAATATGGTATCAAGGACCGCATCCGAGATTTGGTCCGCAATTTTGTCCGGATGTCCTTCAGTGACAGATTCGGATGTAAATAGAAAATTCTTGCTCAATTCCACCTCTCCTACTCTACATATCTATTTCTGTTCTATTTTGTTAGGCACCGTCTTTGTGGTTGTCAAGTCTTCAGGACTTACGCAGACCTCCTCGCAGGCGGGGTTTAAAACCCCGTCTGCAGGGGGTAACACGTAATTATCATGGAAAAATGCGTAAGTCCTGGTCTTTTGTCTAAGAGACAATGGGTGGGTACATGTACCCACCCGCATAGTTTTGAAAAAATAAAAATGGAAGCAAACAAAAACCTACCCTACATTTTCAGCGGAGATATACGCTGTAGCAGGCATTCGTTTCGTATTCATTTTCCACTCCAAAAGCATAGATCTGAGACGAAAACACGGAAAACACTAATTCTCAGCGTTTTCCGTATTCTCAGCAGCTTCAGCGTCTGCAGCATCTTCGGATTCTTCGGCAGCTTCAGCGACTTCAGTGTCTGCAACCACCTCGGATTCTTCGGTACTTTCAACGCTCTCAACATCTTCGACAATCTCAACGCTTTCAACGCTCTCAGAACTCTCAACGTTCTCGGCATCTTCGACCACCTCAACGCTTTCAACGCTCTCAGAGCTTTCAGCGTTTGACTTACCCATTTCCTCTTTGAGCAAAGCACCCAACGTGGTGACAGTCTCTTCTGTCTGCATCTGTCGTCGCGGCTCCCGTTCTCGCCGTGAGCGAGATGGACGCTCAGAACGTTCTTTGGGCGGCTGTTCTTCTTCCTCAGGTGCCGCAGCGCGTTCTTGCTCAGCAAGAAGCGCCTTCAAACTCAGTCCGATACGCCGATCTTTTGGCGACAGGTTGATCACCTTCAGGTCCAACTCGTCCCCTACAGAGACAACCTCCTCCGGCTTTTCAATCCGCCGTTCAGAAAGTTCAGAAATATGGATTAAGCCCTCAATGCCTTCTTCGAGTTTAGTAAACGCCCCAAAACTTGTGAGATTGACGACTGTACCACGTACAACAGAGCCAACCTTATATTTCTCGGGAACTTCTTGCCACGGATCAGGCTGTGTCTGTTTGAGCCCTAATGAGACGCGCCGTTCAGACGCATCAATCTGTAGGACAACGACCTCAATCTCGCTGCCTTCCTTAAGTGCATCATTAGCAGCTGCACCGCGTTTCGTCCACGAGAGATCAGAAGTATGAATTAACCCATCAATTCCGGGTTCAATTTCAACAAACGCACCAAAACTGGTCAAGTTGCGGATACGCCCCGTGATCTTGGTCCCGACAGGTGATCTCTGCTCTAAGAGTTCCCAAGGATTCCGTTGTAGCTGCTTCAGCCCAAGTGAAATGCGTTTATCTTCCCTTGAGATTTCAAGCACAACAGCCTCAATATCATCACCTTTATTAACGATGCGAGAAGGCGCGACATTGCGGCGTGTCCATGCCATCTCAGAGACATGAATCAGACCTTCAACGCCCTCTTCCAATTGTAAGAATGCGCCGTAGTTGACAATGTTGACAACAACCCCATGAACCGTTGAACCGACTGGGTATTTACCCTCAATATCCGCCCACGGATCCGGAGTCATCTGTTTCAAGCCCAAAGAGATTTTCTCGTTCTCTTGACCGATACCAATAACCTGAACTTCAACCTCATCACCTACGGAGACAACTTCAGATGGATGATGGATACGTTTCCATGCCATATCTGTCTTATGGAGTAAACCATCAACACCACCGAGATCAACAAACGCGCCAAAAGCGGTAATATTTTTTACCACCCCAGTGATATGCTGACCCACTTCAAGCGTGTTGAGAATTTCTGATCGTTTTTGGACAAGCTCCGCTTCCAACCAAGCCCGGCGAGATAGCACAATGTTATGCCGCCGCTTGCTCAAGCTGATAACCTTCATATCAAGCGTTTGCCCTACATACTGCTCAAGGTTCTGGATAGGACGCAACTCCACTTGTGAAGCGGGTAAAAAGCCTCGGAGGGATCCGACACTCACCCGTAGTCCACCTTTAATCCGTTCAGTAATACGCCCCTGCACAGGAGCCCCAGACTCATGAGCAGTTGCGATCTCGTCCCAAATGAGTGTTTGATCGGCTATCTTCTTCGAAAGGACTATTTGTCCTTCGGCGTCTTCACGCCGCACGATATAGACATCAATTTCATCGCCAGCTTGTACTGAAAGCAAACCGTCTTGCCCAGGCTCGAATTCCGATGCTGGAATATAGCCTTCCGACTTAAAGCCGATATCAATCATCACCTCATCACGATTGACATCTACGACAACTCCTTTAACAATTTCTCCGTCTGTAAATGCCTTTATCGAATTATCATACGCCTCCTCAAGAGATTCCGGACTCATTGCCTCCGAAAGCTCATCCGTCGCATCGACAGTTTCCTCAGGTGCGGTCTCATCAGTAGGTGCCGCCGCTTCTTCAGCATCAGCTTCAGCAACAACTTCTGTCGGCTCTTCAGGTGCGGTCTCATCGGTAGGTGCCGCCGCTTCTTCGGAATCAGCATCGTTAGCAGCCGTTTCTACTGTTTCTTCCGGATTAGTCTCATCAACTTGCTCAGGATCCGTATCGTCAGCAGTTACTTCCACTTCGCTACTCGTGACTTCTTCTTGCTCCTCAACATCTGCGTCTGTTGCTGAAGCAGCTTCTGCAGCTTCTGCAGCTTCTGGAGCCTCTGTTTCACTCACTACTTCCTGATTCACCTCAGCTGATCCCTCAGCTGCGTGTTTTTCTTCATCCACATCAACAGTGGACGCATTTATATTTGCCTGTTCGTTGTTCATTAAGATACCTGGTCCATTTAAAAACGCGTAACCGCGTTAATCCGCCAGTTCCTCCTTATATTCAAAGTGCTTTGAACACTTCCAAATCGGTTACGCAATAGTATATCATAAATATAAAACAAAAGCAACAAGAATTTTTCGATATGTTTTCAAGGAGAAGAAAAAAGTCGTCCATCTCACAGAAAAATGATACAATATGCATTGAAGAACGCTTTTGGGTACTGTTCTGAGGCATCTCGCAAACTTTTTTCAAGCAAGGAGGATTCAATGAAGTTTAGATTGCGCGAAAAGTTGAAATATATGTTTTTAGGTGGATTGCTGACCCTCGCGGGTTTTATGTTTGGGAACATAAACAATGATACCACAGCACAACTTGGATATGAAACGATTGATAAACTGACTGTCCGAGAGTTAATCGTGCGTAAGGATATAACGGTTATGAGTGATGATATGGATCCCCGAGTTCATATCTCTTGGAACCGAAGTGGTGGACGCGTGATAACTTATGGTCCAAAGGGAGCAGGTGCCGCTTCTATTTTGGTTGCCGAGGGTAATGGCGTTGTGACAACTCAAGGGTCAAAAGAGAAAACCGGCGCCTCTCTTATGGTTAATGAAGGAGGTGGGGTCTTATCACTTTTCGCCCCTGACGGAAAAGCTAAGATTGTCTTAGGGATCGCTGAAGGGGACGGTGTTGCTTACTTAGTCAATAAATTTGATGAAGCGCGTGTATTGAAACCTTAACTCATAACATCCGAACACAATGACGCATCGACAATTGGCATCTCCGCGTAAATCGGCGGCTTTTTGTACGCTAACGACTCAACCTAATCTACGTTTAGGTTGAGTTTTTGTTATCGAACCTACATTAAATTACTGCCTTTGAAAAATTTATTTCACCTTGATTTATCCTTTGAATTATGCTAATTTACCATATAGAGAACAATAGATTAATACAATTAATAGGATAAATAATAGTCTTTATACAGTTTTACGGGTTGTATTAGCGTCGTTTGCCGAGGCGGTAACTCCAGTTAATTGCTAATCCGACCGAAGAATTTCGCTTGACTTTTTTATCGATCTGGGATAAAATTAAAAGGTTCCCAGTATCGTAACTAACTTCAATTTACGAGAGGTAATTTCTATGGATTCGACAAAATTAATGGAACTCCGCGAAGAGTCTGGCATCAAAATCCTTGAGATAAAAACAGACTTGAGTAGTTACGCAGCATCTGACTTACGGAAGGTACTTGAGGATCTCTTAGCAGAGAAGGTCGAAAAAGTTGTTGTCAACCTCAGTGAGGTAAGCCATATCAATAGTACGGCTGTCGGTGCGCTTGTAGGTGTCGCCAAACGGCTTCGCCAAAGCGGTGGTGACCTTAAGATTTGCGCGCTTGAGGATAACCTGACGCGTACTTTCAATTTAATCGGTGCTTCCAGCGTTGTCGAAATTTACGAGTCAGAAAACAGTGCCCTCGCCGCATTTTAAAACAAAGTAAATTTTAGTACATGGCAAAATCAGACATCAAACTTAAAATTCCGAGTGCCGCTTTCTACATAGAACCTGTTCGGGCATTTATTGGTAACCTTGCACAAAGCCTCGGATTCTCCAGAAAACGTGTGGCAGACATCCAACTGGTCCTTGATGAAATCTGCAGCAATGCAGTACACCACGGTTCCATTGATGCTACAGTCGGTGTTAAATTACGAATCAGGATTGACACACACTCGCTTGAAATTTTAGTGAGGGACACCGGTTCACGGCATACAGGCGAAAAAAGTTGGTTAACGCATGAAAGACTCGCAGAAATTGAAGCAAATCGTTCCCCAAGCAGCGAAAGTGGACACGGTATTTTCATTGCTAAATCGCTCGCGGATACTTATGAGATACAATCCAACGCGGTAGGTGGAACAGATGTTCGAGTCATTTTTGAACTCCTAAAACCGAACAACCTTAAACTTTAGTCTACTCCGGCAACTTCAATAGCAATGAGGGTCAGATCGTCTTCCTTAGGGCAGGTATCAGTAAAGACATCAATAGCTTCTGAAACGTTAGCAATAAGTTTGGCAGCAGGCTGATCTGTGCAAGCGCGCACCAATTCTTCGAGCCGTTCGGCTGTAAACTCTTCGCCTTCCGGGTTTTTAGATTCATAAACACCATCTGTATAGAGAAATATCCTACTTGATCGGTCAAATGGATAGCACTGCGTCTCATAAACCGATTCTTGCCAAATCCCCAACCCATTTCCCGTATTTTTATCGCCAATGGTGTGATATGTCTGCTTGTCAGCGTTATATAAGAGCGGGAACGAATGCCCGGCATTTGCACAAACGAGTTCCTCTTTATCCAGATTAATAATACCGCAGAAGGCAGTTGCAAACATGAACAGCCGTGAACTAATCAAATCGTTGAAACGCGTATTTAGTATTTCAAGCAGGTATCCGGGATTATCCTCAATTTGTTCCTGGAATTCCGCCAAAATCGTTTTGATGAAAACCGTTACGAAAGCCGCTGAAACGCCGTGTCCCATAACATCAGAAATAAAAACGCCGAGTCGGTTCGGCGCGATTTCCCAGATATCAAAAAAATCCCCGCCAACAGCCATTTCAGGGCAACAGCGGGAAGCGATGCGAAATCCCGATAACTCCTGTACCCCATCTTGAGGTATCAGTATCTCTTGAATGCTTCGTGCCATTTGGAGTTCTTCTTCCAATCGGGCGTTATGTTCCGCAAGCGTGTCTTGGTACTGCTTAATTCGCAACAGAGATCGGACCCGTGCCAGTACTTCCAAGCTATCAAACGGCTTCTCAATAAAATCGTCGGCACCTGATTCAATAGACTTAATCCGATTTTCGCGTGTGTCGCGCAGTGCTGTGATCATTACAATCGGAATAAATTCAGTCGTTTTATTTTTTCGTATGCGTTTGACGACCTCAAATCCGTCCATCTTCGGCATGTTGATATCCAACAAAATGAGATCTGGCATCTCTTTCTCTACAATATCAAGTGCCTCAAGTCCATCTGCAGCTGTGTAGACTGTGTATCCTCGCGCATTTAACTGAATTTGGAGAATTTTGACATTTCGCGGTTCATCATCAACAACGAGGATTTTCGCCGTTTCTTGCTGTTCAGAAGTCATTTCATCGTTCATGTTTCTGTCCTTCTGAGATGGGTTTCTACCCGTTCAACCAGTATGTTGATGTCAATTGGCTTACTGAGATAATCATCGCAGCCTGCTTTGAGGATGCGTTCTCTGTCGCCAGACATCGCTGCAGCAGTTAGCGCGATAATCGGTATACCTACCCACGCCAAATTCGCTTTGATCCGCCTCGTTAAATCCTCGCCACTTTGTCCAGGTAAAGCAATATCCATAAGAATCAGTTGCGGTATTGTGTCTTCTAAACTGGCAATCGCCTCCGCCGCATCAGTCGCTTCCACGACTGTATAGCCTTTTGATTGTAGGACAATCCGTACAACTTTTCGGTTTAACTCCTGGTCTTCAATTACCAAGATTCGCTTTGGTGTTTCTACCTCTCCTCTGGCTGAAGGTGGTTTTTCAGTTTTCACAGGTTGTCCTCTGTTCAAAACAGCAGTGGTATAACCGCTCTATACTGCATCATCAGATCCAGTATCATCCGTGTCTTGCTTCACTTGTTGTAGAGGAATTCTGAAAGTAAAATTGCTTCCTTTTCCCTCATGGCTTTCGACGCGAATTTCACCGCCATGTAACATGATGAGCCTCTGTGTTAATGCCAAACCGAGTCCGGTTCCCCCGTACCGCCGAGATTTCGACGTATCAATCTGTGTAAACGGTGCGAAAAGTTTCGCTTGATCTGCCTCAGAAATGCCTATACCTGTATCAATAACCTCGGCGCACAGTTCCGTATCGCTGATTTCCAGATGTGTCACTACCTTACCGCCTTCTGGGGTAAACTTTACCGCATTGGATAATAAATTGTAGAAGATTTGCTTAAATTTAACACGATCCGCTTCAATCTCGCAATTCCGGTTGTAGTCCAAGGTAAGTTCCAAATTCTTCCGCACGGCGAGCGCAGTAATAATCGCGTTCACTTCCTCAACGGCTTCCACAATAGAGAATTCCTCCAATTGTAGTACCATTTTTCCGGCTTCAATCTTTGAAAGATCAAGAATATCGTTAATCATCTCCAACAGATGTTCACCACTAATATGGATGTCGCTGACGCATTCCCGCTGCTCATCGTTGATTTCTCCGACAAGTTCATCTCGCAGAATCTCGGCGAACCCAATAATCGCATTTAAGGGGGTCCGCAGTTCATGACTCATATTCGCGAGAAAATCACTTTTCGCGCGACTCGCGTATTCCGCGGTCTCCTTGGCTTGCTGCATCGCCTTTTGGGTCTTTATCCGCTCCGTAATGTCCAGCGCCATGCTAATACCCAGATGTCTCTTATCTGGAAGGGTACCGAGCAGCGACGAACTAAATTCCCAAATCTGCCTTTTGCCGGACTTCGTAAAAATGACGTACTCACCTTCCGCCACACGTTCCTGGGAACTGTACAGATGCGCAAAATGTGCTTCGATCTCCTCAGCTTCCTCACGATCCGACTGCTCAAGCCATTCTGAGATTGTGGGTATATCTTCGAGTGTATATCCCGTTAACTCGGTCCATGCGCGACTGATTTGCAGGACTTCACCATTTTCAGCGTGAATCATGATAGGTAGTGGCGCGCTCAAGACCGCCCGCCGAAAACGTTCTTCACTTTGCTGTAATTCAATTTCCGCTTGCTTCCGCTCCGTGATATTCGTTGATGCCATCACGAACCCAACGAGTTCACCGTCCTGCTGGATCGGACCGATGCAGGAGGCATACCAAAATCCACTAATCAGTCCTTGAACTTCATAAGTAGCCAGTTCGCCAGTTTCAATGACTTTTGCGCAGGCTTCTTTAAGCCGCTCATGATGCTCTGCGGGAAGAAAATCAAAAACGCTTTTCCCAACCATATCTTTGGGTTTTAATCCGAGATTAGGGGGCAATCTGTTAATAAACTCAATACAATAATCAAGGGTAATCGTTGAAATAATATCAGGGACACTTTCAACAAGGGAACGCCAATTTGCCTCAGAATCCCGAACGGCTTGTTGCGCACGGTAGTACTCGGTTATATCCCGCGAAATACCACACGTTCCAATAATACGACCCTCTCTATCGCGAATCGGAACTTTCGTCGTTGATGCCCACGTATCTTGTTCATCGGGCCATGTCTCTTTTTCTTGTATACCCTCAATAGGTTTCCCAGATTCAATAACAGTTTGCTCATCCTGGTACGCCTGCTGCGCATGCTCACGCGTAAAGAAATCAAAATCTGTTTTTTGAACCGCGTCCGCTGGATTTTTTAACCCGAACCGATCTGCCAAAGAACGGTTGATTCGGATGAACCGACTCTCTGTGTCCTTAAAGTAGATATGGTCGGGCGTATTTTCCATGAGGGTATGTAACAGATCACCCTCTTGAACATGTTTGACTGCTAACTGTTGGAATCGAGTTTCACCCTCTTTTAACTGGGCTTCCAGCCGCTTTTGTTGGCTAATATCCGTTGCCACGACGTAACAAAATTGTTTTTTAGGTGGCTTTATGGCACGCCATTTTAACCACTTGTAGGATTCATCCTTGCACTGAAAACGGTTCTCAAAGGTAACGCTATCGCGTTCGCCAGTTTCAATTATCTCAATTTTGGCACGCGCGTCCTGTCTGTCTTCCGGATGTATAAACGTATACCACGGCTGATTTTGGAGTTCTAACGTAGTGAACCCGACAGTATCTTCCCACGCGGAATTGACGGGAACGAAACTACCGTCACAACTTACACATCCGAACATATCTGTGGAAATCTCCAGAAGACAGTAAGAATCAATGGGGTCCCCTGATAATATGTGCTTGTGAGTTGTGTCTTTAAGCGCCATGTCTGCCTCCACAAGGGACGAGATAGCCGCGCTACGCGACTTCCAAACGGTTTATCTCGTTACCAAAACTGCCCGGTTCGCGAGTTTGACAACAGTCTGTGTGGTGCTTTGAAAAACAAGTTCGTACAACCTACCGTGATGGCTCGCACTCAACGCGATGAGATCACAATCATTTTCCTCTGCGTTTTCCAAGATATTTGCGACCGTAAAACCACGAGCGGTGAGGAAATCGGTTTGCACGTCATAGTATTTCAAGTACGCTTCCATCTGCTGCTTAATCTGTGTTGCTTCTGGCTGTGTACTTGAAAGTGCGAGACCAACGATACCCGCCTTTGTCAATTCTCCGACCTCTGCGACAAGACCCAAAGCGTGGTCAGAATAGGTGTCGCCGTGATGGACAGCGAGAATTTTTCGTAAAAGTGTGCACTGTTCGTGTACCACGATGATGGGGCGCGTGATATGCTGTAGGACATCGTCAATTTGGTTTTGAATTAGCTTGAGTCGACGCTTTCTCACATCTTCAGGAAGTCCAACAACAACGAGGTCAGCGGAACGCGCCTGTTCACATATCATCTGTCGCGGGTTACCGGCAATCGATTCAACGTGATAATCAAGGAAATCGTAGAGGGAGCATTCCGCTTCTGTTCGACGGAGCACAGTCTCTGCGACATCAGCATTCCCACCGTGGCTGCTATCTTGAAAGAAAACGCACGATAGATGTGTACCTAAAAGCACCGCCAATTGACCAGCGTACTCAAAGGCATTTTTTTCGTAATCCGTATCGCCAATGGCAACGAGGATATTTTTAATCATGAGACATTTCCTTATAGATGCGAGGCAACCGAACAGCACTGACTGGCTATTGACATCCGTTTAACACAAGGCACCTCGCGAACAGGCTACAATCATAAACTACGGATGGTCCAGCAAGGCAGCAACAGCATCATCTTCACTCTCAAAATTTTTGAAGACGGTGATTAATCGCGCCATGACAATCAAGTTTTTGACATGTTTGTTGACATTAATCACCGCAATCTTCCCGCCCTGCGGATGAATCTCGGTATAAACTTTCATGAGTGCGCCGAGCCCAGAACTATCCATTCCGGTTACCTCTTTAAAGTCAAACACCAGCCTCGGTGGCGGAGTAAGCATCGCAAGTGCCTCCTCCATGGTCCTCGAAAATTCTTCGATACCCGGGGAGATAACCCTACCGCTCAGCCGAAAAATAACGACCTCTTCTCTCTCAGACACGGTGATTGCCATAATGTATGTACTCCTAAATGCTACAGTTGGCTTGGATCGCGGGCGCGTTCTCTTAATTTTGCCGATTAACTCTCATTTGATAACCCAGAAACCGCCTCATCCTCGCTTTCAAAATGTTCAAAAATACTGACGAGTCGACTCCGGACAATCAGATTTTTGATGTTTTTTCCAACATGGATGACACCGATACGACCGTTCTTACGCGTCGCAGCGACATGCGCACCCATCAGCGTCCCAAGACCAGAACTGTCCATCATCGTGACACGCTCGAAATTGATGAGGATACGCGGCTCATCGGACGCATCTATCTGAGACGTGATCACGTCTCGTAACTCTGATACGGATGCCCCCATTATCTTTCCGTTCGGCTCCAAAATTGCGACACCGTCTTTTTGGCGAATCGTAGTTGCCATGAATTTTCTCCTTACTTTATTGTTAGAAAATTGAGAATA
>JAGFCB010000024.1 GCA_022394775.1 Candidatus Poribacteria bacterium | reverse complement strand
GTGAGGTGTCCAATCATCGTGCGGGTATAAATCTCCTCAGAACGTCCGCCGGAGACACCACATCCCTCCGTATGCGGCAGCGCAACAAAACGGGATATACCCTGATTTTCGCCGATTTGCTGTTCATTACAGCGGTGCGCGATCATCTGCGCAATTTGTCCAGAGCAGAGACTCGTAGGCAAGATGAGCCCAACTTGATCCGTGCGGTACCCCACCTCTGTTTGGAGCGCATGAAAGCGCAAATCATCGGAACTCGCATTTATAGAGGAAGTATCAACAGCAATTGGTTCGCCGGATTTCAATTCGGATTCTGTTAACAACGGGTCTAAATCCACAGGACCCGTCTGCTTCCAATCGCGCCACAACGAGACTTGCGAATGCCCCGCTTTCTCACCGACCGAACGTTCACCCGACGCGATATCCACCGTCAGATCTAACATTGACTCACCGAGCTCTTCCATCGGTGTCCCGTCAAGATACGCACCAGCGTTCACGTCCATATCCTTAGTGAGCATTTCATAACGTCCCGTCGTCGTAACAATCTTGATTGTCGGCACAAACGGGAAATTCGTGATGGATCCGTTGCCAGTGACAAAGAAAATCATGTTAGAACCGGATGCTACCTGTCCAGCGATGCTCTCTAAATCGTTGCCGGGGCTATCCATGAAATAGTAACCCGATTTCTCCATGCGTTCACTGTAATTGATGACGTAATCAAGACGGGTGTCAGGGTGCCGTTTCATCGCCGCGCCGATTGATTTAATAGCGATATTGTAAAGTCCACGGAAGTTATTGCCGCCCGACGGATTCCCTTCAGCGGAGTGTCCGTGCCACGCAACGCGTTCCTTGAATCGTTCAATGGTATCGAGAAACGTCCGTGCGGTTGTCAGGTCACGGACATTTTGAAGTATGTACGCCTCCGAACCGATCAGTTCGTCGGTTTCTGCGAGATTCGCGCAACCCCCGTAACGGATGACCTCTTTTGCGACATAAGCAGCGAGGGGGTTGCCCGATATTCCAGAGAAGGCATCGGAGCCGCCGCACTGCAAAGCGATTTTCAGGTGTGCCAGAGATTCTTCAGTGCGTGGCATGCTGTTTACACCCTCCAACCATCCGTTGATAATCTCCGCGCCGCTGGCTAAATCTTCATCGAAACTCCCTTTCAGCCGATAGAAACTGTGGACGACATCATCCAAAGCGTAGCTTTCGCGTAGCATATACGCCTTAAGCATATCGTTTGTAACCGCTTCGGTGCCGTAGTCAACAAGCAGCATCGCACCGATATTCGGATGGACAGTGAAACTGGCGAGCGTTCGGAGCAGCATATCAATGTTATTTGGGGTCTGGCTTTCACCACCTTCTGTGTGCGTTACGGCGACAATACCGTCTATGTTCGGATAAGTATCGGGGTTACAAACCCCTCCTACAGAACACATATCAGCAAGTCTTCTCGCGAAACTGGAGGTACGTGCGGTTGTTCCCATGACGACGATATAGTTTCGTGTGCCGACCCCACGGTTCCCAGGACGCTGATAACCAGAAAAGTAACGCTCGTTTGTATGCGAGGGTGTCCGCTTCCCTGGACGGAAATCTACTGCGTCTAATTGATAGGGTGCCATCTTATCGCTAAAATTGGGGGTTTCTGGCAATTCAAAAGGTAGGTTCCTAATGGACAACGCACCAATCATCTTCTGATTGCACACATAGTCCCCAGGGGCGATAGAACGTGTTGCATAGCCGAAGGGTAAGCCCCAAGACAACAAGGGCGCGTCCTCTAAAATCGACTGGATCGCAAAGCGATGCCCCTCCAAAATGGTATGCGACAATTGAAACTCAGCCCCCTCATAACCGATACGTGTACCACGCTCTAACGTTTGGGTTGCGATAGCGACATTATCATTTCGGGCAGGCAACCGAGCAACATCGGTAAAATCAATTTTTAATTTCCCTTGCGGTTCGATCGAGCGACTTGTGGTTTTCACGTTCTCCTCCGTAGATTTGAAGAAACACCCCAGCAAAAACCCCTCCACTTCGTTACGGGCTTGCAGTCTTGGATTTCAGAAAAGATTACGGGATTTGTGTAGAAAATAACTAACGCCGATAAATACTCACTTCAATTGCGTCCTGCTTCACCCACGGTAGGTCGATGTCAAACCAGTGTGTTTCAGATTCATAACGTTCGCGGACGTGTCCGAGATAATCCGCCATCGAATCAGCACCGATACCGACGTTATCTGCCACAACGGTCGCCGGGTTCGTCAACCGCGGTTCAATCGCCTGAAAGCATGGGAAATAGTTGCTGAAGTTGTTATCGAGCAGTAGAAAATCGACAGGGTCTTGGATGCTGTTGAGCACCTCTTGTGCATCGCCGATGCGTGAATCGACGAGATCCGCCATGCCTGCGCGTTCAAAGTTCGCGCGTGCCTGCGCCGCCCGGTCAGCATCTATTTCGATTGTTATCAAGCGTCCAGTACCCGCAGCTTCCAACACGCGTAGCATCCAGAGTCCAGAATAACCGATAGCCGTGCCACATTCAACAATGAGGGACGGTTTCGCTGCCTCGACGCAGGCAGCGAGAAATTTCGCCTTTTCTTCTCCAAGCATCGGGATGCTCTCTTCTTTACATTGTGCCTCGACCTCTTGTAAAACCTGATCAAACATACAAGCCTCCATCGGAACGCTGTTGCCCCGTTCTGAATGACAGTTATGGTAAATGTTTATTATTGCGTATGATGTTCTATGAGATCATCATACACGAGAAGCTACTTTGAGGTCAAGGGTGTTTCTGATGTATGGTATACTTAGTAATACCCACGAAAATTTGAGGGAAGATTGTGTATAATTCTGGTTTGCTGGAATTTATGCACTCTTTTCGTCTATAATACACAGGAAGGTATGTTAAACACTTTCTCCGGTCGCGTTATTGATGAATCGGGAGCCTTATTGCGAATTTTCAATAGTTTTTCGTTAGCAATAAAATGGAATTTCATATATAGGACTTACGCATTTTTCCGTGATAACGGACATCTTACGCACTGCTGGCGGGGTTTTAAACCCCGCCAGCGAGGGGGCTGTGTAAGTCCTAATATATAACATGCTCTTATTTTTTTAGGATTATGCACCGATTTTAACCTTAACAAGCGTCACTATAGGGTAATCGGAGGTGACTTATGAAAAATATTGATGTTGCGCTTATCCACCGTGTTCTTGATGGTGATAATACTGCCTTCACTGAACTTGTGAACAAATACCAAAAGCCGGTTCACGCGCTTGTGTGGCGGAAGGTTGGAGATTTCCACATCGCCGAGGAGATTACACAAGATACATTCCTGAAGGCATATCAGGGATTGGCAACGCTGAAGAAACCACAGCGTTTTGCGAGTTGGCTTTATGTGATTGCCGCGAATCATTGCAGCACGTGGCTGCGTAAAAAGCGTCTACGGACACAGTCGCTTGAAGAAACGAGTAGTGCGCAGTTAGAAAA
>JAGFCB010000310.1 GCA_022394775.1 Candidatus Poribacteria bacterium | reverse complement strand
GTTAGTTGTCAATCAAAAGTGCTATCTAATCCTGTAAATCCTAAAATCTTGTAAATCCTGATTCAGACAGTTAGAAAGTTTCAATTAACGCAACGGCTGTCGTCAAGCCATCTTCTGCTGCCATTTGTTTTCCCAAGACCTGTGCCTGTGTGGTCATCTCTGGCGTCGCTAAGACTTGCTGAATCCGTTTCACCAAGCGTTCGGCGGTAAGGTTCCGGCGGCGCAGATGCTTAGGAGCAACCCCTAAATCGAATAAACGTTTTCCCCAATAGGGTTGATCCGCATGGTGTGCTACAACAATAGACGGGACCTTGGCACGGCACACCGAAGCGGTAGTCCCCGCGCCACCGTGATGTACAACACAACTCCCTTTTGGAAACAGCCACTGATGTGGTACATATTCTGTGCAATAGATGTTCGGTAATGTTTCTGGTGTGCCGAGCTGTCCCCATCCCGCTTGGATGATCGCACGTTGGTTTGTCTTTCTAACAGCCTCAATCAAAATTTCTGTTGTCTCGCGTCCATTTGAGCCACCCATAGAGCCAAATGTGATGATAAGAGGTGGTGGACCTTCGGCTAAAAAGTTGACAAGTTCAGGCGGCGGAGTGTAATCCGGAGACGCGAGGTGCCATCCCCCCGTGAATTTGTGGTTCGATGAGAAATCGGCTGGTGGACAGAGCGTTGGGGATGCGGCGATTAGGTTCAGATGTGGCGAGTACATTCCCTCTAACGCCACTGTCCGCCTCGGTTCTCCACCGACTGACGCGATAAATTGATTAAAGAGTGCATCTATACTTGGAGCAAGTCGGAGTTGCACCAATTTCCACACAATAGCGTTGGATATACGTCCCCAGTTGGGGAAAGGATAGGGCGCGAAATCTAAGGATTTGATGAAACCGGGACAATACGTCACGGTGAACCACGGAATCCCGTTACGAATCGCAGCCTCCTGTCCGGGGATGTCTACTGAATGGCAGATCGCGATATCAAACCCTTTCATCGCTGTCAAGCAGTCCTGATACCACTTTCCACCACGACGTACAATGCCTTCTTCTACGATCAACCGTAGCATCGCGGTCGGATCGCGCTTTGGGATGATAGCATCCATCGCAGCGTGAAATTCTGCTAAATCAAAAGCAACGCCTATTTCGTAGTATTCCGCGCCAACCTCAAGAATCTTATCTTTATAGAGTGCTGGTGAACAGACTCGTACGTGATGTCCACGTTCCAGCAAACGTTCCGACAATGCTAAAACGGGATAGACATCTCCGGTTGAGCCCCAGCAGACTACGACAATTTTCATTTTTCACTCGCTTCTACGATTATCGTCGTTGCATCCCAAACCGGTTCAACGGGAAGTTTTTTTGTGCATTCCCAACCGATTTTACACTTATGCGCGCTACACGGCCAACACGGCATATCTCTTCGCACAATAGTAGCACTTTCGCTCAAGGGATGCCACGCCACGTGGTCAGTCGGACCGAAAATAGCGACCATCGGCACATCCAATGCCGCAGCGAGATGCATCGGACCAGAATCATTGCAGATTACCATGTTGCAACAGGATAGCAGCGCACCTAATTCACGAATTGTCTCTGGTGCGTAAGTGACAGCCGGGGACTGCATCGCTTCTTGAATGTTTTGCCCCAATTTCGCTTCTTCAGGCCCATGTAAAAGGAGGATTGTTGCGTTGTACTGTTGTGCTAATCTGTCAGCAAGTTCAGCGTACTGTTTTTCGGGCCAGCGTTTATCAAACGAACTTCCGCCTGGATGGATGCCGATGAGAAAAGCGTCGTCACCGATACCCAACGATGTCCGTTGCGCTTTGGCAGTGGCACTCTCGTCGGGCAACACATGATATACCAGTTTCCGTTTACCTGTCCCTTTACAGATTAATCGGACGAGTTCCAAGTTCCTGTCAACTTCATGGGTTTCACCTTTTCGGTATTTACCGCGCCACGCGTGCGTGAGGGTAGATCTCAAGCGTTTCTGATAGCGTCCTAAGCGGTAAGAGGCACCGGAGAGAAAGGCTACAAGATGCGACCACATCGCTGTCTGCATAGCGACGACAAGTTGAAACCGTTCACGATGCAACTCCCGATAGAATTGGAGTCGCGCAAGGGTGCCTTTATGTTTTCCGTCGTTGTCAAAGACTAAAACTCGGTCAACGTCAGGATTACCAATTAGCACGGGAGCATTGAGCGGGCGCGCCAGTACAGTGATTTCAGCGGATGGGTAGTTCTCCCGTAAGAGTGAAATCGCTGGCGTTGAATTCAGCAAATCGCCAATACCATCAACGCGGATGACGAGTATTTTATTGATGTGAGGAAGCAGGTCGCCGTTTTTCAGAACGTGGGGCAGCATATTTTCCCTTGTTTGTGAAATTGAAGTTGCCTTTATTATACCATAAAGCGAAGAAGTAGGCAATCTTGAAGCCTCGCACTGCACACCTCTGCTCAGCATATATGGTTGCATCAACACCAACCGATATGATATACTATACACATGCAGCACAAAGCACAAGTTACGACTGGGGACACCCAGAAATCCTCAGCACTCCGTTTTTTCTTCGGGACTCTCGTCTTCGGTTCAATCCTTATTATCCTCACTTGTTATTGGATTATCTCCGCTGAAAACCGAGTTGTGTGGGAACTCACCGATTTCTCTATTTTTCCCACTGTCCTATTCACATTTTTTTTATTGGCGCTCATAACTCCGTTGCTCAAAAAGGTTTTTAAAAGTTTCGCGCCAACATCAAGTGAACTCGCACTGACGTATACAATGGTATCCGTTGCAACTGCGCTTGCGGGACACGACATTGTTCGACAATTAGTGCCAATGATTGCCAATGCGGGGTGGTTCGCAACCCCCGAAAATGAATGGGCAGACCTCTTTTTCCGATTCATGCCGACATGGTTAACGATTACTGATCGCGGTATTCTACAAGGTTATTTTGAAGGAGATGATACGTTTTGGCAGCAGCAATATATAGAGGCGTGGCTGTGGCCTATTGTCGCGTGGAGTGGACTGGTAGTGGTCATTCTCTTTATGATGCTTTGTGTCAACATTATCATTAGGAGACAGTGGATTGACCACGAGAAATTGAGTTATCCGTTAACGACGCTACCTGTTGAGCTGCTTGGTAATACCTCAGCACTCTTTCGGAATAAACTGATTTGGCTGGGTTTCGGCATCGCGTTTGGCTTAGAAATTCTGGCAGGATTAAACTATCTCTTTCCAGTGATACCTTCCCTCAAAATCAAATATCAACTCTATTTTTCTGACCGTCCGTGGAACGCGATCGGACGTTTGCCGGTCTATGTCTATCCGTTTGCCATAGGGTTTGGGTATCTCATGCCGTTAGATTTGTCGTTGTCCTTGTGGTTTTTCTATCTGTTTTGGGGCGTGCAGCGCGTTTTTTTTAGTGCGACAGGATGGACAACTGCTATCAGTTTACAAACTGAACAACGCGGCGGTGCATGGCTCGGCATCGGGACGCTTGCACTCGTCACAAGTCGGCGACAGATTTGGGAGATACTTAGCGGTGTATTTTCGTTTAAATCCAAAGATGGTCTACACCGACTTGCCGTTTTTGGATTGATAATTAGTATAGCGTTAGTGTTAATGTTCTGGTATTTTGCCGGATTATCACCGTGGGTAGCACTCGGCTATTTCGGAATCTATTTGGTGTTATGTATCGGGATGACGCGTATGCGTGCTGAACTTGGTCCCCCGACACATGAACTGCACGGCATGCATCCGGATAGGATTATGTTATTATTCGGGGGTAGCCGTCCATTGGGGGCACAAAATTTAACCAACACGACCCTATTATCATGGCTTGCGTATGGATATCGGTGCCATCCGATGCCGCATCAGTTGGAAGCATTTAAGATTGGTAGGCATTTCCGATTGCCTGAGAATCGGTTGGTTGTAGCCCTAATCGTAGCATCAATTGTCGGGACAATTATTTCGATTGTAGGACATGTAGCAATTTATTATGAATACCGGTTTGCGCAGTGGGGGGTTGGTGAATTTAACCGCTTGCAAAGCTGGATTATAACACCGAGGGCACCGAATCTACCCGCTGTCCAGCATATGGCATTTGGCTTTCTGTTCACCGGTGTACTGACGTTCCTGAAACGCCAGTTTTTGTGGTGGCCGTTTTATCCTGTCGGCTATGCTGTGGGTAACGGTTGGGCGATCGGTTGGATGTGGTTTTCAATCTTTTTGGGGTGGCTCTTTAAGCAGATACTCTTCACAGGCGGTGGGGTACGCGCCTATCGCAAAGCGTTGCCGCTGTTCTTGGGTTTTGTATTCGGTCAATTCCTGGCTGGGAGTCTTTGGAGTTTGCTGGGCGTAATATTAAATATGAACATGTATACCCTTTTTCCATGAACCAAACCGCGATCAACGAGGAAAGGAATTAGAAGTCTTCAAGTGCTTCTTCTTCGGATTCAAAGACCCCTATACTTTGGGTGAGCCCGATAGTATTGAAGATATTCCTGACTTGGGTAGATGGGTGTGCAACTCGCAAAACCTGTCCCTTCTCCCGCATCTTCCAGAGTAATCTAATAATCTCACCGAACCCACTGCTTGTAATGAAGCTGCGTCGTTCAAAATTAAGTAGAATTTTTTCAGCGGTTTGAACCCCCACGTCAGCATAAGCGTCGCTTAAGATAGGTTCAGAAGCATCAGTAAGGTAACCCGTAATATCAAATATAGCGATTTTTCCGTCGTGTCGAACGGAGATTTGAGAATTTGCTCTCACAATTCCCTCCTGTAAGATGAATCCTGAATTTGTTAAATTTGATTATTAGTTGCGATGTAATCTATTAATCCTCAGTAAAAGTTCGTTGGAGCGGTGTATGCTCGGGTTGTGAATGGATTATTGTGCCATCGTCAAGATGGAGCCATGTCTCAAATTGCCGAGTTCCTTGCTCTAACTGAATGACACGGGCCCCGCGAGGAAACCCTTCTCTGCCGTACGTACTATAGCCAGTGGCACGACCGTAGCAGAGACGAATACCGTGCAGGTCTCCCCAGAAATCGTTGATATGCTCGTGCCCAACAAAAGTCCCCATAACATCGCCAGCCTCATGCATTGCAGCGAAAAAACCGGTATTCACCTGTGGTGCGCAAACATTCTCATATTTCACACCATAGCAGGTATGAAAATCCCACACCTCATCATATTCAGGAATTGGGATGTGGTAAAAGGCAAGGGCAGGAAGTGGATGTCCCGCTTCAGCGGTAAACTTTGCGGATTCTTGCAGGTACCATACAATTTGCTCCCGTCTAATCCAATCGTAGCCTCCAATATCTGTTGGTGCGTAACTACCGGAGTCGATAAAATAAAGCAATGCAGCAGGGATATCCGCTTCAGAATTTTGGATAGGTAACACGTAATTCCCGACCCCAGGTATATCTTCAGGCCCCGGTTCCGAGAGTGACAATTTGCTCTCTTGCATAACTGCCATCAATTCGTGTCGATCCGCATTGCCTTCGTCATCGTGATTGCCGAAAACCGCCGCCCACGGAATTTCGCATCCCTCTACAATTTTAACAACTTCTCGGAGGGACTCAGCAGCATCATCGCAGCCGCCGCCAGATAAAATGTCGCCTGTCAAGACGATTAGATCCGGAGATTCTGCTTTAGCAACTCGCGTCATCAACGCTGCCGATTGCTGGTCGGGCGATTCACCGTTATGCCAGTGGATATCCGTAAATTGCACGATTTTGAAATGTTGGTCACTACGAAATTTCAATGCTTTTTTCATAATTTATTGTTCTCCTCTGTGCATAATCGTAGCATAATTCCTAAATATTTCAAGCAAATTCGCGATTGCCATAACGATTTATAGTAAATCCTACAATTACATTTATATAAGACAGGGTTACAAAACTCACCAGCGAGGCACTGGGTTTATTGCTCCCTAAAATGTAAATATATTTTCGGGCTTTACCATAACATAATATGAGATTACGAACACTGAAAGTTACCTCTACCCTGTTAGATACATCTATTGTCAAAAAGATAGGAAAAAAGGCTTTTTTAGAGATCCAGTTCAGTTAGGAATGCAGATCGCATGAATCAACGGTATGAAGGTTTCCGTGTGGCATTCCCCGGGGCGTGTACGCCACAAAACCGAACCTACTGGGGCTGCGGGTGAAAATTCGATCGAAAAATGGACAATTGAATGCCTCTGACTGCTGTTTGGATTGGTCTTGCTATATTCAATTTTTCGTGGTAACATATATGCCATGCGAAATGACAGTTTATCGAATACTTACGATACCCATACCACTGTTCTCTCAAACGAGGCGGTAGC
>JAGFCB010000285.1 GCA_022394775.1 Candidatus Poribacteria bacterium | reverse complement strand
ACAGCGACCCGTCCGTCGGAGATATATTTCTTCGCGTCTCGTCGAGAAGCGATGCCGGATTCAGAAAGGAATTTTTCGAGGCGCACTTTTCGTTCTCTATCCCTAAAATAGTAGACACGGACGGTGAAAAACAGTAGAATAACCTGCACACCTCCCCGTAGGTCGGGCATCTTGCCCGACCCATAGACTTATCCGTGCGACAGGTGTGTTAAAGTAGTAGGCATACTCCGTATGCCGTAACCATCGTGCTAACCACAGCACGGAGCAATCGGCGAATAGTGGCAGCCCAAATGCCATTATGCAATTTCGTGGGGACTTTTCTCATTGTGGCAAATGTACCTGTAGGGGTAACCCTTGTGGTTGCCCTTGGGTAGGCTTCTATTGGAATAAACGGTGTTCTCAGCGAGCATATTGTGATTGAATAACACAAGGCATGTCAAGCAGAAAAATAGATAGATTCAGGGTTGCTTCGTTTTCCGTTTTTTAACCAATTTTGGCGGGTAGACGAGAGGTTGCCCCCTACACCGTAGGCGGGGCATCTTGCCCCGCCCGAAGAATTGAATGACCCTATAGATACTAAAGTTTGGACAATTCGTTTTGGGTTGATGCGCCAATGTCAGAGGCTTGTTGAATATTGGGCGATTTACTTTTTTGCACAGTTGTCGCAGAAAATAATCGTCTGACCATTAACGCGCGTAGATATCGGAGCATCAACCCGCGTGTCAACTTCTTGGGTCGATACCAATCAATGCCCAATTCCCTGCACACCCGCTCGACGGTTATCTGCTGGTTTGTGTTAGCCATGATAGTAAAGACCCATTGGGTCAGACACACAGCGGTGAAACTGAGTTGCACCCATCGGTTGATGCTTTTTTTAGATTTGACCCGATATTGGTCAAAGCCTAAGTGTTGTTTAACGTCGCGAAACGCGGTCTCAATAGTCCATCTTTTCTGATAATATCGCACAATCTGAGATAAATCGAGATTCAAGTCAGTGGTGTAGATACAGAAGTATCGAAACGGCTTTGCCTTTTTGGGTCGGGTTCGTATCACGACCAGCCGCACCGGGTGTGGACACATCTTGGTAAGTGCTTCTACCGATGCAATCTTATACCGTTTGTTGTCAATGTCAATCGTATCATACCGTAGATATGGCAGGTGTATCCGTTTGCCATACTTCTTGGGGCGTCCCCGTTTGGAACACTTCGGCACATCAGCCTGCCGGTAGAAGACCGCATTGGACTTGGCACGACACAACAGATGATGCCCGGCTTTAAGCACACAGGCAAACACTTTGCGCCGATTGAACCCCCGGTCAAAGATAATCAGTCCACGGGGAATGT
>JAGFCB010000103.1 GCA_022394775.1 Candidatus Poribacteria bacterium | reverse complement strand
TATGAGGGGCATCCCGGTTTATGGCACCTCTGCCTGATGCCGCTGAGTCGTATCACACATTCCCCGGTTGTCATGCAGATGTTCCATCTCTTGATTACGGGTGTTACCGTCTACCTTTTCGTTCGCTGCGCGCCTTTCAACTGGTTCCAAAAACTGCTTTTCTGTTTCGGTTACTTCGTTCTCTATGAATACGCGATTATTGCCCGAAACTATGCCCTTGGACTGCTGCTGATAACCGTCTTTTGTGTGCTTTTCAAGGAACGTTACAAACGCTTTATCTGGGTCGGTTGTGTGCTATTTCTCCTTGCGCATACCAGTGTCCACGCGTTAATCGTCACCGTAGGAATAGGCATTGCCCTCTGTTGTGAATATACCTTTGGTGGTAGGTTTCTTAGACCTCTAAATCGAGAAATTGAGGCTGTGGGAAATGAAAGATCCATCTGGATCGGGTTCGTGCTTATCGGTATCGGTATTATTACGGCAGTTTTACAACTCAATCCACCACCGGATACAGGTTTTGCTGTTGCATGGCATTTCAACTATGATGCGAAACGTGTCAACAACATCGTCAAACTGATTTCTCGCGCGTATCTCCCAATCCCAAGACCTGTGCGCGGTTTTTGGGGGTCAAACCTACTCACGACCTATCCTCTCTTCCAAACGATTCAAATTCCGCTCTGCTATTTCCTGATGTTTTTGAGTGCGCTATTATTCCATAAGCGTCCTACTGCACTGCTTACCTATCTTGTCTCAACATTTGGGCTTTTGGCATTTTTCTATATCAAATATCAGGGGAGTATCCGACATCACGGCTTCCTATTCCTCTCATTTTTGATGTGCTGTTGGATTTACCGAGACTGTTCAGCGATCAATCTTGGTAAGATTGAGCAAGCGGATAGGGATTCTGCGATAGATTGGGTTTTAAATAGGGCCGGGACGGTACTTGTAACGTTGCTGCTTGTCTGCCATATGATCGGTGGTATTATAGCCGTCAGAATGGAGCATCGCCATGTTTTTTCTTATGGCAAACTAACAGCCGAATATATCAGGTCACAAGGCATGCAGGGTCTTCCAATGATTGGGAATAAGGATTCTGCTGTAAGTACTGTCGTCGGATACCTACAGGAACCGCGGCAAATTTACTATCCACGTAGCGAGCGTTTCGGTTCCTTTGTCAGGTGGGACAAAGCACGCACGCATTCAATTTCAAAAAGGCGCGTCGTTGAAACAGCAAAAACGCGAAGCAATGAGCAGTCTCAAGACGTGTTAATTATCTTGAATGGTTCGCTAAGTGTTAAACTCATAAAGCAGTACGACCTCTCCTTTTTGGCTAAATTTACGGGTTCAGTCGTTAGTAGCGAAGGTTTCCATCTCTATTTAATGCCTTCACCGTAACACAGTTCATCTTTTGTAGGAACGATCTCCTGATCTCGATTCTTTTTATCGGAACAGTCTAACTTTTTTCTTGACAGAATTTACGCGAAGTGGTACGATATTAGAGGTTATTTTTAAAAATGGGAGAAGTTCCTGATACATGTCAAAACGGAAAAGAAAGCCTAAGAACACACCAGCCTCGGATGTGGTCGGCGAAGATGGTATAGTGCTACGTGAGACAGCACCCTTGCAACTACGCTATTATGGCGACGCTGTTCTTCGGAAAAGAGCCGAAGCGGTTTCGGAGGTCACGGAAGCAGAACAACAGCTTGCTGAACAGATGTTAGAGACGCTGTACGCTACGGGCAATGGTATTGGGCTTGCTGCGACACAAGTCGGTATTTTGAAGAGACTCATCATCGTTGACATAGGCGAAGAGGACGATGAAACTTATGAACCTCTGGTGCTGTTTAACCCGGAACTTATGGGTTTTGACGGAGAAATCGTTGTTGAGGAAGGATGCCTGAGCATCCCTGACGTAACAGCGGAAGTGAAACGTCCAGAGATAATCGTTGTTGAAGGGATTGATGTCCAGAACGAACCTATTCGTATTGAAGCCGATGGCTTGTTGGCACGTGTGCTGCAACACGAGATAGATCATCTCAACGGCGTGCTTTTTATTGATCGGATCAGCGGATTAAAACGACAATTGTTGAAAGAAGAGTTGCTAAAGATACAACAAGCCGATCGACCTTATTAATATCAAGGCTTACGCATTTTTCTTTGATAACTTATGTATGTATTACGCACTGCTGGATTTTTGCAAACGCTAAAATCCAATGCGAAGAAAGTATTTCTTCAGGGTTTTAAACCCTGCAGCAAGGGGCTGCGTAAGTCGTAAATATATTGGAATCTGCGCGTTATATGTGGAGGCTTTTTCGGCGTAATTTGTCCGTCGAAACTTGCTATTCAGAAGTATGTTAAAACAGAACCTTGAGCCTATCCTACAGACGAAACTTGACCAACTCTATACGTGTTTGCGCGATTATGAAAAGGTCATTGTCGCTTTTTCCGGAGGCGTTGATAGCACATTCCTCGCGGAAGCGGCACAGCACGCATTAGGCGATAATGCGCTTGCGGTCACTGCCATCTCCGATTCCTATCCGATTCGAGAGATGCGAGCGGCGCAGGATATTGCCAAACAGATCGGGATCCGATTTGAGACGGTTCACACCCAAGAATTAGACCTTGAGGGGTACGCAAGTAATCCGACGAACCGGTGCTTTTTCTGTAAAACGGAGTTGTTCGATAAACTGCGTCCGATCGCTGATAAATATGATGTCGGAACGATCGTTTACGGCGCAATTCCAGATGATGTCGGTGATCACCGTCCTGGGATGGATGCCGCGAAGCGGATGGGTATCCAAGCGCCTCTGATTGATGTTGACTTGACGAAGGCAGAGATTCGCGAGATTTCGAAGGCGTGGGAACTGCCGACTTGGGATAAACCCGCTTTCGCCTGTCTCTCCTCGCGGTTTCCGTATGGTATGCGGATCACTCGTGAGTTGCTACGGCAGGTAGATGCCGCTGAGCAATTTCTTTACGATTTAGGGATTCGACAATTCCGTGTCCGACACCACGGCGAACTCGCTCGGATTGAGTTGGAAGCACAGGAGATTTCGAGACTGCTTTCTAAATCTGTGCGAGCTGACATCAGTACACACTTTAAAACACTCGGATATATGCATGTCACGCTTGACTTGCAGGGGTATCGTTCGGGGAGCCTAAATGAGGGGGTTATGACTTCCTGATATCTGAAATCTATAACCTCTCTACAATCGCTTTAATCATGCTGAGGGTGTTGTTTATACGGTTAGGTCTGCCAACAATATTGAGTGGGGAAGATAATGTACAAAATCAAAGGTATTAACCTAAGGACGTACAAATCCACCAAAAAAATGCAACGGCAGAAGAGGCGTTCAGTTTCAACAGAGCCATCTACGGAAAAAAAGACACTTACACAAGCTGAAAAGGAATTGTTAGCCGGAAAAATTCAGGGGGGTCGCGACGAAAATATTAACAAAAGTTTTGTAGGAAGATCAAATCCAATCTACTTAACGATAACCGTGATCGTATTGATTTTCTTATTTTTCGTTTTCATTGCTTGGGTCGTTTCCCAGTCATCATAAACTGTAAAAAATTTAACATGTCCAATCAACAAACACAACAACTTATCGGCGTAGACTCCTTCAGTTGGAAGAAGTGGGACGCTTGTACGCACTGTGGGCTCTGCTTACCCACCTGTCCGACGTATCGAGAATTAGGTTTAGAAACGGATTCACCACGCGGTAGGCTCTACCTCATGGGGAGTGCCTTCAAAGCGGAGGATGCCACCCCGCTCAGTGAGGAATGGTCAGAATACATTTACCGGTGTTTAGACTGTCGGGCATGCGAAACCGCTTGTCCTTCCGGTGTCCATTTCGGGGAGCTGCTTGAACAGGCACGTGCTATCTATGAACAGAATGCGCCGCGTTCAGCAATGTATCGATTCTGGACGAACCTCGTCTTCAAACAAATTCTGCCGAATAAAGAACGGTTGGACCTAATCTTTGAGTTGATGTGGCTCTATCAGCGACTCGGTATCCGATGGCTTGTTCAGAAGGTGGGTATTCTCAAACTAATGGGGCAGCTCGGACAGATGGAATCGTTGCTACCGAAGATCCCGCCGCCGCAATTGAAATATACAATACGGGATATTACACCCGCTGTCGGTGAGACCCGGTATCGTGTTGGATTTATACCCGGGTGTATCATGAACCAAGTTTTCACGGAGACAAATGTTGCCACTATCCGGGTCTTAGCAGAGAACGGTTGCGAAGTCGTTACCCCGCGAAATCAGACCTGTTGTGGCGCGTTACACCTTCATAACGGTGTACGGGATATTGCTTCGACACTTGCCAAGCAGAATATTGATGCGTTTGAAGCTGAGCATTTAGACGCTGTTATCATCAATTCTGCTGGTTGTGGTGCAACGCTTAAAGAATATGAGGCACTCCTCGAAAACGATGCGACTTATGCAGAGAAGGCGGAACGCTTCAGTCATAAAATGCGCGATATCAGCGAGTTCTTAGCCGAAATTGAGATGATACCGCCGACAGGAGAAATCGAAAAACGTGTTACTTATGATGAACCGTGTCATCTCCTGCACGGACAAAGTGTAAACGAACAGCCGCGCAAAGTACTTCAGTCGATACCGGGGCTTGAGTTGATTGAATTAACTGAATCCGAATGGTGCTGTGGGAGCGCGGGTATCTATAACATCACACAGCCGGAACTTTCGCAAGAGATTCTGGAGCGTAAAATGGCGCATATCGCTGAAACGGACGCGGACATTGTTGCGACGGGAAATCCGGGTTGCTTACTTCAGATTCAACTCGGCATCCAGAAACACGGTTTGCAGATGAAAGCGATCCACCCGGTTAATCTCTTAGACTATGCCTATCGTGGCATTGCTCCGGAGGAGTTTATGCCTGAGCAGTAACTCAAAAAGTGTTCTATGTAAAAGAACGCCAATATAAGTTGTTTTGCGTTAAAATTAGCCGCGAAAACGTAGCCTGCATTTAAACGACAGCGCTTTGCTTTCTCACTGTGAAGCAGGCGCGGGCGGATATACGGAAGAGACGCTTCAAACTTCAAATTTACCTGACCGAACTGCAAAGTAATTTAAAAAGAATGTTTTTATCAGATAGAGATATTATTGAGTATATAGACAAGGGGAAAATTAGAATTTCCCCCGCACCTGACTTGGAAACACAACTTGGGAGTTGCTCTATTGATTTTAGGTTGAGCAACACCTTTCGTGTGTTTGAGCATAGCAAGTACCCCTATATTGATTTAGGGGCAGAGATTGATACCGACGACTTGATGCGGCGGGTTGATGTCCGTGATGGCGATGCCTTCACGATGCAACCTGGTGAATTTGTCTTAGCGGCGACCCAAGAGAAACTTGAGCTGGCGAACGATGTAATGGCGCGGCTTGAAGGCAGAAGTAGTTTGGGGAGACTCGGCATTATTGTTCACAGTACTGCAGGACTCTTCGATCCGGGCTGGATCGGTATTCCTACCTTGGAATTAGGAAATCTTGGGCGTATGCCGGTCAAATTGTATCCGGGTATGCGAATCTGTGCGTTTACCTTTGCGAAGCTTTCTTCACCGGCGCGTGTGCCGTATCAACTTAAACCGGCGAACAAATACGCAGGACAGGCGGGGCCTGAGTCGAGTCGGTTTGACAAAGACGTTGAGTTCTCATAGGGATATCTCAAGGTCGCGTTCTTGATAGGTATGTGATGCTATGCGCAAAAAACGTGCAATGCTATGCCTAATAATTTAGCAAAGTCTGGAAGTTTTTAATATGGGGCGTGGGCGAAACATCGGGGCAGCGGGCGATTTCACGCCGACTTTTATTTTTCGTCGCTGTAATTCGTGATTTTACGCGAAAATTCACCTTTTTTCTTAATTAATGCGCTGCTGTTTCCAATCACCGTTGATTGGCATAAATTTTGCTTACCTATTGAGTTAAGACACTCGTCAAGTGGTATGAGTTGCGCATTCAATTGACGAATCAAGGACATTTTTTCTGAGCTATTGAAGCGGGATCTCAGGGAATCATCGGATTTTCCTGACGCGTTTTCCTGTGCCGTTTCATCAGATTATGGTCTCGGTCTCTGGATCGAGGAAGTTTAAATTTTGATAGCAAGTTTCGGCGGACAAGTTACGCCGAAATAGGAGGATATGTGAATGACACCAAGTGAGGTGATTGCACTTGCAAAAGAGAATGATGTAAAAATCATTGACCTCAAATTCATGGATCTGCCGGGTATGTGGCAACACTTTTCCCTTATGGCAGAAGAGTTGAGCGAAGACCTCTTTGAAGAGGGGTGCGGTTTTGATGGTTCAAGTATCCGTGGTTTCCAAGCCATTAATGAGAGCGATATGTTGCTCTTTCCCGATCCCACGACGGCACTCATTGACCCTGTCTGCAAGGTGCCGACCCTGAGCATCACGTGTAACATCAAAGATCCGATCACATTGGAGAATTACACGCGCGATGTCCGGCATATCGCACAGAAAGCGGAAGCGTATTTACAGTCCACAGGCATCGCAGATACGAGTTACTGGGGACCTGAAGCAGAGTTCTATCTCCTTAATGATATCCGCTACGGGCAGAACCAACATTCCGGTTTCTATTCTGTTGATTCCGTTGAGGGAAGTTGGAACTCAGGACGTGAAGAAAATCCGAACCTCGGTTACAAACCGCGTTACAAAGAAGGTTACTTCCCAGTTCCGCCTTCCGATACACTTCAAGATCTGCGTTCCGAGATCTGCCTTAAGCTCATGGAAGCTGGTGTTGATGTGGAAGTTCACCACCACGAGGTCGGAACTGCTGGGCAAGGTGAAATTGACATTCGCTATGGTGAGTTGACCACGACTGGTGATAAGATTGCGTTGTATAAGTACATCATTAAAAATATGGCGAGAGCGAACAACCTTGTTGCTACCTTTATGCCGAAACCACTCTTCCAAGATAACGGTTCCGGGATGCACGTCCACACAAGTCTCTGGAAAGACGGTAAGAACATCTTCTACGATCCACAGGGATATTCGCTGCTCAGTGAAGACGCGCTCTATTACATCGGCGGCTTGTTGACGCATGCTCGCTCGCTCTGTGCAATCATCGCTCCGACAACCAATTCTTACAAACGGTTGGTCCCAGGATATGAAGCACCTGTGAACATCGCTTACTCGCAACGAAACCGTAGTGCATGTGTCCGTATTCCTGTCTACTCGAAGAGCGAGAAGGCAAAACGGGTTGAATTCCGGACACCGGATCCGTCCTGTAATCCGTACCTCGCCTTCAGTGCCCTGCTCATGGCAGGACTTGACGGAATACAGAATCGCATCCATCCAGGTGATCCGCTCGACAAAGACCTTTATGATCTCGAGCCGGAAGAACTCGCGGACATCGAATCCACGCCAGTATCTCTTGGCGATTCTCTTGATGCTTTAGAGGAAGACCACGAGTATCTCCTTAAAGGCGATGTCTTCACTCAAGATGTTTTAGATGTCTGGATTGACTATAAACGTGAAAATGAGGTCGATGCGGTGAACATGCGACCCCATCCGTATGAATTCTTCCTCTATCACGATATTTAGATCGCGTGAACGAGGTTTTGAAATCGTTGTATCGGGCGGATCCTCGCATCCGCCCACCTTACTCATATTTGTAAATCTTGAGGGCAAAGATTGTAAGCCCTGATTGAAAGGCAGAAGCTGCCATACAACTGTATTCACTTTTTTAGCAAGGAGAATCGCATGAAAAAGTTAGAATGTATTATCCGCCCCTTCAAATTGGAGGAGGTCAAAGAGGCACTCAGCAGTGTGGGTGTCCGGGGCATGACAGTCAGCGAAGTTCGTGGATTCGGACGTAGCCGTGGGCATACCGAATTGTACCGCGGAAGCGAATACACCATCGAATTTGTCCCGAAATTAAAGATTGAAATTGTTGTTGCGGAAGAAAATGTTGACAAAGTTGTCGAAGCCGTGCAACAAGCTGCCTCCACTGGCAAAATCGGCGATGGTAAAATCTTCGTACTGCCCATCGATGAAACTATCCGCATCCGTACAGGCGAAAGAGGTCCTGCCGCTGTCTAATTTTTCTATTCTATTTTTCTCGGAGAGGCGGGTCTTTGTGCCTGCCTCTTTATTTTTTAACAGCGCAATATTTTCGCCTTATAGGGATTTACATTAAGTCAATAACGAAGCGACGAGTGTCTCCATCGTTGGGACTGTTCCGACAGCCGGTAGAGAGGACATCGCCGCCCATGTCTCGTATCCACCCTCCTCGGTCAACGCCTTGTCTGTGCAAATATAACCGATATACGCATTCGCTAAGCTGACGATGAACGTCTGGCTGGTGTCGGATGCAGCTTTGATATTCATTCCCGTTTCGACAAAAACCTCTCCGGGTAACGCTACAATCGCTGCCTCACCGAGACGTATTACCTGAACAGGCGCGGTCATCTCCGCTGGAAGTTTTGCCAAGCGTTGGCATTCACGCGCGTAGACGTCAACCAGGTCATTCGGTATCGGTTGCCCAACAACCCAACTAAATGGACCCGTCTCATAGGCATCGTAAGTGCCTTGTGGCACGGACAGTACCTGTTCCGCGACTTCGAGGTCTTCGGCGGTAATTTGTTTGGGTTGGAATGTTAGCGTCGCGAGATTCCCACTGAGGTCGAGCGTGTCGTGCATCTCCATAAACTGCATTTCAGTAATAAAATGTCCTGCGAGAACATTTGCCATTTTCACTGCCTGTTGATGTCCACTTGCTGTCCATTTTATTTCCCCACTAAAATCTATATTGTTAATCTGTCCAGAGGCAGCGTTCCAGAGGAGCGAGATACATGTATCTCCGAGATAGTGTCGCATGAGCCGATCGAAGTGTCCAAAATAGTCGGCGGAAAGCGCGCTACCGTTGCCTGTGCCGATGTAGTGGAGCGAGAAGTTGGCGACAGCAGCGATGGGTGCGCCATCCTCTGCTTCAACGAACATCATCGCCAGCTCTGGATCAATCGTGCCAGTCGGTTTCACAAGATCTGGGTTATTGACACCCGGATTAAAACGGACGGTGCCGTCTTTCATGTGCCACCGTCGATTGAAGGTGATGCGGTCTTCATTGACACTGGCGAACCCTACGCGTGCTGGTTGGAGTCGCCACACGGCGAGTTCAACCGCATCGGCGATTTTTAGGGGTACCCATTCGGTATAATCGGTATCTTCGTCAACACCGAGCAGATCGGCGATCGCAACGGCGGTATGTGTATGTGTCGCGTTTACCATAACGTGTGCCGGAGGGATACCGCACCGTTCAGCGATGCGTGCTTTGGCTGCGTCTGCTACCTTCTCGGGTATAGCAATGAGGTCGCACGTGACGATTGCGATCCGCGTTTCTCCGTTGTCGATAACAACGGCTTTGGCGAAGAGTTCATCGTCAACATTTTCAGCATATCTGGGTCGGAACCCACCTGGGATTCTTGTGCCGAGAGGTGGTGTTATGTTCGCGGTTGCGCTGCCTGCTTTAAGCGTTGTTTGCATTTTCAGTCTCCTTAGCTAAGAGAAATCACGATCCTACTTATTTCGCTTGTTTTGTCATGATTGGAGCCTTGGGATACCGCTTGAGATTTCGTGTTTTCGGTCAATACGGAATGGATGGATGTCGAAATCGGTTTTGCTGTTCAAGGCGAGTTCGCTCATAATACGTCCGACGAGTGCACAAAATTTAAAACCGTGTCCTGAAAAACCTACCGCAACCAAAATATCTGGGCAGTGTGGGTGTGCGTCGATGATAAAGTCTTCGTCTGGGGTTTCAGTATAGAGACAGACTTCGGTATGCGTGGTTTTTCCAAGTTCAGGAAGGCGTTCTTGCACATAAGCATCTATATGGGCGATGTAATCTGCATCCGGTGTGCGTTCAAGCGTATCGGGCGAGATGATCTGTCCTCTGCCGTGGCGTGCAATTTTTAGTCCGCCTCCGGTACTAAAAGAGCCAAAAGCAGGGATGCCATAGATGAATTCTCCATCAGGCGTTGATTCCGTAAAGACTGGAAACCTGTCTGGCTGAAAACGTTTGCTGTCTGCAGGCTGATAGTAGCATACCTGTTGTTTTGTAACCGTGAGTGGAAGATTCAATTCTGCGAGTAGCGTACCAGCCCACGCGCCCGCTGTCACGATAACTTTTCTTCCCTGAAACGAGTCATTTTCGGTCCGAACAGTTGGGACATCTGTTTGCCAATCGATATTGGTTACAGGGGTTTCTTCTCGAACTGTCGCGCTGTGTTGTTCTGCTAATTGCAAGTGGGTGGAGACGCACTCGGCCGCACGGAGAAAACCGGTGTCTTTCTGATAGAGGATGTCCATCTCATTTGACACGCGGAATTGTGGAAAACGTTCTGTTAGTTGTGTGGCATCCCACCACTCGGATTCAACACCGGCGGCATCTAAGCTGCGCCGTGCAGCGCGTCCATAGGGGTTCCCCTTTGCGCCGATACCGACACTTCCTGTGATGAACAGCAACGATTTCTTGGATACCGATTCAAGGTCGCGCCATTCAGCGTAGGCGGTTTTCATCAGTTCGGTGTAGAAAGGCTTATCATAGAAGAAACGGATGATACGGGTTTCTCCGTGTGAACTGCCGAGGGTATGCCCGCGTTGGAACTGTTCTAAGACAAGCACATCTGCGCCAGATTTAGCGAGGTGGTATGCGGTCGCGCTACCCATCCCACCAGCACCAATAACAATTGCATCGTACATATCTTTATATTTCCTTGCGGTTCGGTGAGGTCGATTTGTGTGTTCACGTGCCTTCTCGTATATCTGAAAAAACACCCAAGCAAAAACCCCTCCACTACGTTCCGGGCTACTTCATCTGAATTATCTTTTTTAATTTTTCCTTGCGGTTCGGTAAGGTGGATTGTGCGTTCACGTGCTTTCCCGTATATCTGAAGAAATCCGCAGAAATACCCAAGCAAAACCCTCCATTACATTAGTGTGGGAACGGGTTAGGGACAGTGGTGAAATTTTGGTGCAGGTCTTCGCCGCGCAGTAGGATCGGTTTCCACGGACGTTTCAGCGAATTATCCTCTGCCTGTTTTACTGTCGGTGGGATATAGCGGATTGTTAAACCGCATCGCCGCCTCGTGGAATGGTTCGGTAGACTCCCATGGATTATCTGCCCGTGATGGATAGACATCTCGCCTGCTTTCAGCACCAGATCGAAAGCGGTCTCTGCTTCCGCTTCGGTAACGGGGACTTCCTGATTGATGCTTAACAGATTGCCTTCCTGTTCTGATGTTCCGTGCTCTTGTATGCCACGCTGATGGCTTCCGGGGATCACCTGCATGCAGCCGTTACCTGTGTCGCTGTCGTCTATGGCGTACCAAGCGGTAACCGCATCTGGTGGTTCAAGTCCCCAATACGTTACATCTTGATGCCATGCGACGAATTTTTCGCGGGGTCCATACTTGCAAAAGAAGTGTGTGGCTAACAGCATCACATCTGGTCCGATAAGCGTCTCGATAACATCAACGATTTTAGGGTGGGTTGCCAGGTCCCAAATGAATTTATAATCAAAGTGCCAATCAATGAGACCGATTTCACATTTCTCTGCACCGACTTCGGCTTCTAACGCATCATATTCTTTCCGAAAATGTAAAGCTTCAACGTTTTCAGCGACGTGGATGCCGGTCAGGAATCCGTCTTTTCGGTAATTTTCAAGGAGTTGTCCATTTGTCGTTTCCATTTTTTAATTTTTCCTTGCGGTTCGGTCAGGGTGATTAGGACATTCACGTTCCTTTGCGTATATCCGCCTGCGCCGTTGTTGCAGGCTGAAATTTCGGTTTGCAGTCTCTCTTAGGAAAATTCTGGAAGTTTACACTGGCGGAACCACTGTGAATCTTCCGGTGGCGATTCGTCTGGATTCTTCATTGTCTCAAAGGTTTTCAAGGCAGGGGATACGGTTTCCGTCCATATCTGTTCGACTTCCTCGAAGGTTACAGGTTGGCGTTCAGTAATGTTTTGCTGTGCGTAAGCCTCTAATAATTCCTGCATCTTTTTTCCGAGCCATGCGACTTCATCTTCTACCATACGTTCACCGATGCGCCGGTCGGAGTCGGGCGCGTTTCCGCCCATCGCGAAGTGCGGTCCTTCCGCGTCCGCTGCAGGCATCCGCGACATATCAACGCAGTCAGGTTCCAGTGCCCACAGGAGCGAAGTTTCGACTCTGCCAGCGTGGTCACCGCCGTTGCCTTGATGATCGAAGCCCGGTGTATTTGCTTCAAAGTCGGGAAGTCCGTAAAGCTGCATA
Organism: Candidatus Poribacteria bacterium; assembly: GCA_022394775.1. Taxonomy (GTDB): domain Bacteria; phylum Poribacteria; class WGA-4E; order WGA-4E; family WGA-3G; genus WGA-3G. Next base: position 3,215 of record JAGFCB010000103.1, on the reverse strand, counting down.
GCGAAGTGCGGTTGGATGAGGGATAGAAGGGTCTTGAGGTCTTGCCAATTGGGTCCATAGTGTCCGGTGAGGAAGATAGCGGCGTGGAATCCGAGCGCATCGGCGGCACGGACGTGATAGCAGACGTTTTTGAAATGTTGCCAGGCTGGCATTGCTGTCAGCCAGCTGCGCACTTCGCCGACGTTTCGGTATGCCCAATTCGCATACATGCCGTGCTCGTGGATATGCCAATAATCGGGTGGTGCGACGATGCCGCCGTGCGTATGGGCGGCACGACAAGCGATCCCGTGTGCTTTGAGGGCATCAAGTCCTACCGTGTTTTGGGGACCGTGGGGTTCGCAAAGCCCATAAGTAAAATAGACGGCGGGACACTCGCTAAGTGCTGCTTCCAATTCGTCAGGGAACATCCGTTCCCAGCGTACCTCTTTTCGCATTATCTTTCTCCTCAAATGGACGCGTTAACTCTGAAGTGTATTTCGTAGATACGATTATATTCGATTTAATTCGTTCAACTCACTCTACTCTTTCCAATCTCGGAAAACAACGCCACATTTTGGACATTGTGTTGACCATCCTATTTGTCGCTGTCCGCAATTCGGACAGATGTATCTAACACCGCGGTGGTAAGCATAAATCCAAATTGCTACCACAATAGCAAATAGTATAATGAGTTCGATCAACCTTTTCTCCTTGGTTTCTCTTCAGGAAATTCCCAATGAGAGATAAATGGTTTTTGTGATAACCGAGGTCATATTTTAGACACTCGTTGATCAATGGATACGACGATCCAATCTAAGATGCGGCTTGCTGATTTCCCATATTTAATGTCTGACAAATCTTTTTCGCACCGGTAAGGCGGGGTTGCAGTTCAAACGCCATTTTCAGAACGGTTCGGGCTTCTGGGAATTGATCGATTTCAACATAGAATTCGGCGATTTTTTTGTACATCCATGCGGTCTCGCGTTTTGGGAGTTTTAAGGCGCGGATCTTCGTCAACGGGATATGACACTTTTCGTCGTAACCTTTGACGCTAAAGTGGTAGAGATAGATAAATTTGAGACGTTCTTTGACTTCCCGAATAAAGTGTTTGAAGCAGGGACGTTTTAATTCAGCGGAAAGCAGGGATTCGTAAAGTAGCATCGCCTGTTCGATTTTTCGGTGTCGCTCAAGTGCAGAAGATGCCTCTCCGTTAGAAAATCCGAGTTTTTGGTACGCTTCAGCGATAAGGAATTCGCAGTCTCGACTCTCTTCGTAACTCAGGAAATCATCAATACACCATTCCTTGCCAGTTTCTTCGGAGTGATGGCACAACTGCTCATACATAGAAATGCCGGTTTCGTAATTGTGATGGAGTAGTGCGTGCAACAGCAATTCTAATTTAGCGTAGTTATGCTCAAGTCTATTCAGCCTGTCGAAATACGCTTCTTGTGATTTCTGCTGTCGTTCAATCGTCTGTAATGTCCGATCATAATCAGATTTCCGTTTTTTGTCTTGGAGCGTGTTATAGGCACTACAGATTTCGCGGAACATTTTCTCAGCAAAAGCGGTCCGCTCCGGATTTTTGTCGGGATGGTAGCGTTTTGCGAGTTTCCGATAGGCTCCCTTTATTTCACGATCGGTGGCACTCCGCTCGATTTCTAAGATTTGATAGTAATCTGGAATTTGCATTATAGATACGAAATTTGTGATAGATACAGTAATATAATTCCACAGATTCCAGAATTTGTCAAGTAGAAATTCGGGGGTATCGTTCGGAAATTTGGAGCGTAGAAGGTGCTTGATAAGATTCTGCAGGGATTGCTTAATGCGTAGTTATTTTACAGGACTTCGCGTAAGAAACGGGCGGTGTGGGATTTTTGGACTTTTGCGACCTGTTCTGGTGTGCCCATTGCAACGACATCTCCGCCGCCTTTACTGCCTTCTGGTCCCAAGTCGATGATCCAGTCTGCGGATTTGATAACGTCGATGTTGTGTTCCACAGCGATGATTGTGTTTCCAGCATCGACGAGGCGGTTCAGGACTTTGAGAAGTTTTTGGATGTCATCAAAGTGGAGTCCTGTCGTCGGTTCGTCCATGATATAGAGGGTTGAACCGGTTTGGCGTCGCGCTAACTCTTTCGCGAGTTTGACGCGCTGTGCCTCACCGCCGGAGAGTGTCGTCGCGGATTGACCTAATTGGAGGTAGCCCAATCCGACATCTGCTAACATCTGGAGTGTTCGGCAGATACGTGAACTTTCGCTGAAGAATGTGAGTGCCTCATCTACCGTCATATCTAAGACTTCAGCGATATTTTTCCCATTATAGCGGATTTCAAGCGTATCTATATTGTAGCCGGTGCTATTGCACGCTTCACACGGCATCCAAACGTCTGGCAGAAAATGCATCTCGACGCGATTGAAACGGTGCCCTTCGCATACATGACACTGCCCAGCAGCGAGGTTGAAACTGAAGCTCCCCATATTAAATCCACGGATCTTTGCATCGTGTTGCTCGGCGAAGAGTTCACGGATTTTGGTGAACAGATCGGTATAGGTGGCAGGATTGGAACGCGGTGTTTCACCGATCGCTTTCTGGTCTACGTTGATGAGCCGCTTGATATGGCTAACGCCGCGGATGCTTTCATATTCGGGTAGCCCATAGTCGTTGTATATCGGTTCACGTTGGCCATCGCTGAGATAGTGGGTATAGCGGCGATCGTTAGGATCACCGGTTTTGATAGAACTGCGACTTTCGAGTGCAGGTTTTAATGTGCCTTCAACGAGTGAGCTTTTTCCGCACCCAGAAACGCCGGTTACACAGGTGAGTGTTCCGAGCGGAACCTTGACGTCAATGTCTTTGAGATTGTTCGTTCTCGCACCGAGTATTGCTAACTGTTTGCCTGTACCTTTACGTCGGGTTTTTGGGACAGGGATTTCTACTTCATTGGAGAGATAGGCTTGTGTCAAGGATTTAACGGACGGTTTCTGTGTAGAAATGGTGCCGTCAGTGAAGGTATCTGGTGCCCCGATAGCGATAATTTCACCGCCACCTTTGCCTGCGTTCGGTCCGAAGTCAATGACATGGTCGGACGCTAATATTGTATCTCGGTCGTGTTCAACAACGAGGACGCTGTTGCCGATATCTCGGAGTTCCTTGAGTGCATTGATGAGACGTTCTTGGTCGCGCGGGTGTAACCCTATGCTCGGTTCGTCAAGGATATAGGTTACGCCAGTGAG
>JAGFCB010000288.1 GCA_022394775.1 Candidatus Poribacteria bacterium | reverse complement strand
GTGCTTTTGTTGAAACCCAAGGTCTCACAAATCTGCCGCATGGAATACTCCTTGCGCAACGTCTCAACGAGACAGCGCTGTTGAGAAGGTGTCAATCCAAGAAAGTCAATGCTTTTTTTTGGATTTTAAACGACAGCACTTCGCTTTCGAGTGCCAGCGTCAACCGTCCAACGAGTTGCTCAAGTTGAGCAATTCGCTCCGCTGACTCGCTTGACGGCTTATCGGTTTCCGACTCAAAGAAGGTTTCGGCATTTTCAAGAAGTTGGCGTTTCCACGTGGAGACTTGGTTTTCGCTGAGGTTATGACGTCGACACAGTTCTGCTTGTGAAGTTTCACCGCGGAGTGCCTCAAGCACAACTTCTGCTTTAAACTTGGGAGTGAATTTTCTGCGTTTCGCCATCGGAATGCTCCTTTGAAATATAGATTAGCATTGTAGCACAATCTTATATTAGAGAGTGGTCTAAATTTCCGGTGGCAGTACACTACGTAACCTAACACACAAAACGCCGCGAGAACAAAGATAATTGCTAGCGACCTGAACATTTTAGAAAACATTGAAACTCTCCTCTTCTTTTCAGAAAATGAAACTTCAAAAACATGGCGTATCCTTGTGGAAGCACCCCTTCAATCTAACAGATACCTAAGTCATCTGACTCAGGCATTACGGTGAAACGTACAGAAACACGTTTCACCGGCACACCGAGTGCCGCTTTAGGCGACTTTCGGTGTTAAGCTTTTCCGTCAAGGCATGGTGTTTCTCAGGTTATCTTCGTTAGCAGTTACCATTCGTGAAAGACCCCTATGAATAATAGGCTGCTTCGTTGAAATCATATTTCCTGATACATTGATCCCCACTGGTAGGATTTTTGCTTAGGTATTTTTTCGCGGTTTGTAACTGCGCCAATTGAAGTGTAAAGTTAATTGTAATCCACCATAGATAACGGTTCGCTCAGATCAACATACTACTGCCTTTATAATTTAAGACACAGTTTGGGACTGAATAGGTGCATAGCGTCAAAAATCTGAATTTTATAGTAAAGCCTGTAAGTAAATTCGTATTTCAGCGAACAACAACTTCCAAAACCTGCCCTTCGCTGGCGCGGGGCATCATATCTATCCAGATCCATTAAGTTTTTGCTCGGGTGTTTCTTCGTGATTTCTAAGTGCATCGGCATTGGCGCGTTTTGCTGACAGGATTTGGAACCCCGCATATTTCTCGGATGTATAAATAATTTTGGACTTTACTATAGATATGGAAAAGTTCTACATTGGATGTACAGCGAAAAGTGAACTCGCTGCTTCAGGGACCCCTGAATTTTCAAAGTCGAACTCGCCTTATTCTAAGCAAGCTGCCTTGACTCCCACCGGAACTTTGTTTCTCGTTTCCCCCTAAAACTTTCAAGTTTTTCACTAATTCGCGTCGTCTTCTCAGTAAGAAGGTCCTCGTTCCCCATTGTCTCAACGTTGAGCCGCAGCAGCGGTTCTGTGTTCGATTCTCGGAGATTGAATCGCCAACTGCCAGAACCCGATACAAACCTAACAGACAAACCGTCAATCGGTGCCTCAACACACGGATCGCCCCAACAGTGTATCATATCGTTGACCATAGATAGTGCCTCTCGTATCTGACAATCACTCTCAAATGAGAAATTGATCTCACCAGAGACCGGATACGCAGTGCGCAAAGGATTCACTGCCTCAGCAAGCGATATTCCGCTTACACTGAGATATTCAAGGACCAGCAGAAATGGAATCATCCCGTTGTCGGCATAGAAATTGTCCCGAAAATAATAGTGTCCGCTCGCCTCTCCAGCAAAAAGTGCCTGACTCTCTCGCATACCTGCTTTGATAAACGAGTGTCCACATCGACTGAGGATCGGTCTGCCTCTACTCGAAACAACAGCGTTCTCTACTGCCCAGATAGCCCTCGGATCATAAATGACACCACCACACCGGTGCTGCTGAAGAATTTTTTCCGCAAGCAACGCCGTGATATAACAACCTTCAATGAACGCCCCCATCTCATCAAAGAAAAAACACCGATCAGCATCAGCATCCCAAGCAACTGCCAGATCCGCCCCCGTCTCCTTAACTGCCGCCGTGGTCAGTTCCCGATTTTCGGGTCTCAGTGGATCCGGTCGACCCCCAGGAATCTCTGCGAAACTCCCATCAGGTTCCGTAAACAGCCGCTTACATATCTGGATTGGTGTATCCGCTAACAACCGTTCAGCAATCTGTCCCGCGAGTCCACCATTGCCATTGATAACAATCCGTTTTCTTAATAACCCTTCCAAATCAGCAAACGAACGAAGATGTGCTAAATAAGCGTTCAGAAATTGAGGAGATTGAAAGGTAGCACGGCGGTGCATCTTTCGTTTCTTAAATGGGAGTTTGTTTCCAACGGCATCTCGCACATCAAAAAGTCCAGTGTCCGCGGAGATCGGCGCGGCGCGGTGGCGAACCAACTTCATACCGTTATACGCGGCCGGGTTATGGGATGCCGAGATTACAATACCACCATCCGTTTCATAGTGTGCTACGTTGAAATAGAGCATATCCGTCGAAATCTGACCAAGGTTAAGAACCTCAGCACCGCTATTTTGCAAACCATTCGCGACTTGGTGCCACAATTGTGGTGAACTCTCGCGGACATCGTGTCCCAACGCAACGGTTTTAGGTTGAAATATATCAGCATAAGCACAAGCGATTCGATAAAAATCTTTCGGCTCAAAGTCTACACCAAAAATACCACGAATATCATACGCCCGGAAGATGTCGAGATTCATCGTAAAACTCCTTTTTGGAAATACCGCCTCGCGTATACCAGTCATTCTGGAACCCCAATATCGGCCCAACTTGCATCCGTTTGAAACGTCCAAAGATTTGATATATGTGGGAAGTATCCCGTTCAACCGAGAACCGCGTCGCCAATCCGCTAGATAGGATAATTGCTTGCATAAGATCCCGTTGCCTCCTTTATTGGCAAAGTGTTCCTCTCGCCCGTAGTAGCTGATTCACCTGAAATTTATGCCCATCCACCAAAATCGTGGGAGAGGCTTTAATCCCCAACGCCGCGGCACGCTGAATGTTCTCTCGGAAAAGCTGTTCTGCTTCCGGAGCGTCAAACAACGCTTGAATCTTTGCCACATCAATACCGAGTTTTTCTGCACAGTCCTCCCAACTTTTGTCAAGTTTCTTGCCGCGGCAGAAAATATAGTCGAGATACTTATCAGGATATTCCTGTGCGATCAGCAGTTGCCGGATGTTCTCCGCGACTTCCGGATAGCCGTGGAGACTCACAAACGGCGTTATATCTTGTGCCGAGGGTTCCTCCTTCTCGCGTGCAATAAATTGGAGTCTGAAATTGATCTGGTCGCCAAACTTCTTGATGACCGGAATTAGCTTCTCCTCTGCCTGAACACCGTACGGACAATAACTCATCACGAACAACTCCACAGTCGGTTTCCCTATCTGTGCGATACGGGACGCTAAAAGTTCTTCTAAGTTCATTGGTGCGCGGCTATGATCGACATCCTTGCTATGCAGAGCCACTACCTCTTCAAAACCGGGCGAATGTTTAGTGTCGTGGCATTGTAAACAGAGCGAGGTATCCGCACCGCTGCGGATATTACTCTTTTTCGGGTTGCCGACGTGCTGTTTACCCGGACCGTGGCACGTCTCACACTGCACACCCTTAAGCGTCGAATCTGAGTCTCCGATCTGAAATCCCGTCGAATAGCCAAACCCAGTCGTATGGCAGGAGACACACCCCGCGTCAAAGTATCGCTCCTTTTTCAAAAGTGTTTCATAGGCAAAAGCATGCCGCGTCGCAGACCACTGCTGATATGCCTGTTTATGACATCGCTGACACGCTGTCGCTGAGACATACCCGTTTTTCGGCTGCTGCTCTAAGCGTTGCTCGAAAAAAAGCCGTGTACTTTGCAAGGGATTTTCAGTCGCTACATCTCTATAAAAATCTGTTAGCAGCTGGCGAATTGATTCAGATTCACCGACATCACCTGTTAACGCCAATTCTGTGGCATCATAGCGTGTAAGTTTCCCGTTGGTATCCATCCAAAGTGCCAGCATACCCAACGTTTTGCCCTCAGATCTACAACCCACATAAAGTATCCCACTCTCAGACACCGTTGTCTCAACCTCGTCGGGTCGGATGACAGCATCGATATGTTCGGGGTTCTCAGGCTCTCCCAAAGCCACAACAAAATCTGCCTGTGATACCACTTCTTCGCACGCCTCACCCACGATAAAGCCGACAGTGTGCCGTTCCACCTGTTCAATCACAAACGGTTGTATGAAATCGGCGCGCACCGCATCGGGTGCTAAGAACGGAAACGTCGCAACAGTCCGCTGACGGTTCAGGTAGGCATCGTCATAAGCGAGATCCGATTCACTGAGTGCTACTGCTGAATATCCGAGCGCTGCCAATGCTTTCATATTTGTCTCGCACCGACGCGCATCTATCTCCGCGTCTCCATCAAAGATGTTTCCAGCATCAACGAGAAGCGTCGGGAATCCACGCTTCCTAAATTCTTCCACAACATAAGCACGTCTCGGTAATCCCCCCGACTGTTCTTGATAACACCCACACGGCTCGAGATGGCTTTTCGTGCTACCTGTATACAAAACCACGAGAGAAGGTGGTGTGCCGCTTTCGAGTGCTGACAGCACCGTTTCTAACCGATCTCCGGAAACCGGACGTGCCTGTTGTTTTACTGTTTCTATCTGTTTGAGCCTTTGAGATTCTGCCCATTGTGAATAAAGAGGTGGTAATGTTACCGCTATGGTCAAAACAATTAAAACTAAGATCGCGCGTTTCATAGGCACAAATTAAATCAAAACCTGTTGATTTATTATCCTTTCGTGTGTAATAAATAGCCTTCAGCCTTCAGCAATCATCAAGAACAACTTGTGGTAGGTATGCAAGTTTTGCATACCACAGACTGAAAGCCGATAGCTGACCGCCGACAGCCAAATCAAAATAGCTGCATCAGTTTCAGGTAAAAGGGGCCTTGGCAGAGAACCGTGAGAAGTGCCCCGACAGAGATCACTGGCGCGAAACGAATAGCAGGTTGAATCCGTATCTGGTTCCCAAATGCAGCAAACGCGCCCGCCGCAGCGAGATGCTGCAAGTGCGTTATTTCCTCGGTATCAAGCCCCGCAGGGTCCGGCGAAATAATGATGTTATCGCTCTGACCGCTCGAAAATGCGACCTGTTTCTTCTCGTAACGGATACTGCTATCCGGCTGCGTCACCCGAACAATTTGTTCCGCTGGAATCATACCGACTTTTAGATGTCCTACATCAACAACATTATCCAACATTAGGCTTGCTAAGCTCAAAACCAACCGCTTAACAACAACAAAAACGACGAGATACAATCCGAAGAAAAAAGCGAACCCCGAAAGAAATTCTGGTACAGACGGTGCCGACCAAACCGAGAGCCAGACACTCACAAACCCGATAGTCGCATAATACACCGGTGTCTTCGGAACCGACGATAACAACTTCTGAACCAGAGCAAACGCCGCCAAGACCAAAACTAGCTCCATAAATCGGTCAAGTTGCCATCCAATCAATTCCAACAGCAATGTCAACGCTGTCGCGATACCGATGAATAGAAGCAGATTGAAAAGTTTTTCAAAGAGTGCTGATTTCTCGAAGTTTGACATCACGAAACCGCGAAACAGTGCCAACTTGTTCGGCATCAACGCAAATTTGTAAAGTAGATACCCCAGCAGCCCCACCGAGTACGGAATAACGATATTCAGTGCGAGGATCAACGGTGGAAAACTCATACTGCCGCTCAAGTCTCTAAAAAGCGAGAGCGGGAAAATCAGACACACCCCCCAAAAGAGCTTGGAATCGCCCGGTGAGAAGATACCGAACCAATAGAATCCAAACGCAATAACACCGCTCCCGAAGAAAAGTCCCAAGATATACAGCGGCGTTGTTGTACCGAGATACCACGCCATCAATTGGCTCAGCATCCCTACATAAAGAAGCCCCAGCGAACAAACGTTGCGGATCTTCTGTGTCTTCAGATCGGTATAGCTTGCATACCCACAGAAGACAAGTGGTAAAAATAGAAGGAAAGTTTCGTAGTATGACATCAGTGTATTCTCAATCGCTTAGGAGTAGTGTATTACTTCCGTAAGCGCGCGAGATTCCATAGAGATTAAATAAATATTTCGGTAATACGATCAAAAAACCATTGTAGGGGCAGGTCTTGTGCCTGCCCACATTACCTCCTGTTTTGTATCACTAGGGTTACAATTCAATACATTTGTTTACCCACGAGCCATCACAGGTGCCGTTTTTTATACTCCCATTACACACGCGTTCGCAAGACTCCCCTGGGTCACAATCATAATCATCATAGCACTCATCGATTTCAGCATAAGCGGAAGGGGAAAGCACTGCTTGAGCTAACAACAGGCTCCCAGTCGCTATACCTAATACCATCGGTGTTTTGAGACCGACACGGCCCTCTTCAGATTTCAGGAAGTGATTAATTCTACCAAATATCTTGGCATTCATCTGAGGTTCCTCCTTTCTGCCAATGCTCCTTTTTGGCAAGATTGGTTTCCTGACCACCACGGATCGGACACCTGTTTCCAGCACTAATCGTATCGCACGTCGGAGCAGAACCTGCACGCTGGAAATGCTTGAAAACCGACTCAACCTCAGCAGGTGTATGATGTTCAGATAACACTTCTGCCAGTGCGGTTTCAAGATGTTCATATCTACCTGTTCCGTGTCGATAGGCACAAGTGTCTACCGTCCCGGTACCTGGATTATATTGACGACAGAAAATCGCTGGAAATAGCGACTTTGTTGTCCTCGAAAGGCTTTTTGTTCTATGAGGCCCCGCTTCAAACAACCGCGCGATCTCCTGTGCCGTTTTCACCCAAGTAAATCGTTGCGTCACATCTTTCGCAGCGTCTTCAAATGTCGCACGCGCACTGCAAGGTGCCAACAACCCATTTATCGTTTCTGACAGATGCCGCATTGACACACGGAAATTGCCAAAATTATCCCAGTCCGATGCTACGGCAACCCCCGCTCCCGTAACTTCTGCTGGCATCCCATATTTCGTCATCACAACACAAGCCGCCCCATACGCCATCGCCTCGGAAACAACCGAAAGCGGTGTCCCGGGAACCGCTGGAAAGCAGACGAGGTCCAGCGCCTGAAAAAATAGGGGTAAAATCGTTCGGCTTTTCTCATTGTCAACACTGAAAGTCACGACATTCTCCGGCAGATGGTGCGCGTGTCGCGCTAACATCGCATCATAAACAAAAATAGCAAGGTGTGGGTTAAATCGCGCAAACTCAGAAATCCACGCCGCCCCACAATTCGGTTCAAACCCAGAGATCAGTCCGATCACAGGTTGTTTAACGAACATCGGATTGTCAAAAATAGCAGCTGTGTGACGCTTCGCCAACGCCTTATCGCCTAACGGCTCGGAAACCACGTCTATGCCATCAGGAATAGCACACACTTTTTCTTCCGGAATCCCCAACTCATCAAGCCACGCCTTCACCCACGATGACTTGACAACTAACGTATTGTCCGCATCTTGGAAAGCATTTAACGTCAGAAGTGTCTCAAGCATACGTCCCTGTAAGCCTTGAAAACCCTCTATACAGTGCACAATCGGGACATCGGGAACCTGATAGAAGAACAAATCATCCAAAAGGAATTGCGACAGGAGCAGGATACCGGTGTAGCCACCCCCCGCATACCACGCTGGAGAAAAGGTATTGTCATCTGTAACTTCTATATGCCGCACACTCATCTCACCCAGATCTATACCCGCCTCCGGTGCGTCTTTGGAAAAGGTCAACGTCTCTAACTCGGCATACTTTGTCAGGTGCGTTAAAAGTTGATACCGCTTCAAATTCACAACGTGGTCTAACGCCGACTTCTCCTGCGTAAAATCAAACGGAACCAACAGCTTCGGATGCCGACCCATCCCATCCCAATCTGTAGCAGTCTCACCCACGCCTCCGACGATCGGACTTAAAAGCGAACCTTGCCTGCCGAGTCGCTCCAAATGGTCAATCCCATCAAAGATAGATGCCACCTTGTATTGCTGCTTCAACGCCTCCACGATTTGATACTGTGTCTGTGATGCATAACGCGAAAGGATCTCCCATTCCACGGCGTTTACTTCAACAATGTCGCCGGTCTCAAGGTCCGCTACATACTTGTGGTCATCCTGTTCAAATTTGTAATGGCGTTTTAATCGGTAACGCCTTTGAGATAGCATAATTGACTCCTATTTCTATGAGTTATCGGTTATTGGTTGTCAGTGACTTGTTTGTAGCAGTAAAATCGTTTCTCCACGCCACATGCTTAACTGAAAACTGACGGCTGATAGCCATTAATCACGCCGTCGCATTGATTAAGCCGCGAACCCTTTTAAGAGTCGCCTTTGCCTCCGTTTCATCCGAGACCAGTGCAGTAAGCAGTGCTTCCGCTTCTCTGACAGTATGATCTTTCAAAACACTCAGCACCAATCCGTCTTCAACACGCATCGGGTACACCGCATTTCTCATGAGACACCGCTCGTAACGCGCGTTCATACTCAACACAACCGACTTATATTCCAGTATCTCCGCTTCTTCCGATGTCAATGACTCTGATGGCGCGAACACATTCAAAAGTCTGTTTGGATTCATCAGCTGCTTTTTGCGATGAAGTTCCTCAAATAATTCCATAATCCGTCGCGCTGTCTTGTCCCACGTGAACAACACTGCCCGTTCTCTCGCTTTCTCAGAAAGCGTCTCACGCATCTCGGTATTGCTGACTAACAAATTAATCTTCTCCGAAAAATCCATCGGACACGGATAACTCACAAGCGTCGCTATGTCTTGATCGAAATTCTCAGCATCCGCAATCAGTCCAGCATCCCCAACAACCGACGGGACACCATCAAAATTCGGAACGATAGGCGGCACGCCACATGCCATCGCCTCCAGCACCGTCAACCCAAACGTCTCTTCGCCCGACATCGACAGAAAACAGTAAATATCAAACGCATTGTAGATAACGGGCAGCTTCTCACGTGGATGGAAGCCGACATACACAAGGTTATCAGGAAGTTTCCGCGACGCATACCGACCGAGACCCGGCCCCGCAATCAAAAAAAGCAGATGCGGATTCAGTTCTGCTAACTTTAAATAGACAGATGCCCCTTTCTCCGATTGCACCCGTGAGAGATAACCAACAGTCGGCATCGTCTCAATACGCGCATCTCCGACGACTTCAGCAATTTCCCGCTTCGCCGTTACCTTATCCATCGGTTGAAATAATTTTGAATCCACGCCGTTTGGCAACGTATTAAAGAAACTCGGATCCCAGACATAATCGGTATAAAACTCTCGGACATAATCTGAGGGTGCCGTAAAACCATCGCAATCTCGCATCGCCGCGTAATGTCGTAAAAGGGAATTGATAGCCTGTCCACCGTGTCCACGGGGGGCATGGCACTGAATCAGGATCGGCGGAAGCTCCTTCTGCTGATATAGTGGGAAAAGCCATCTTTCATGTTCCTGATGTAGCGTGAGAATACCGAAGTAGATTTCACTAATCCTTCGACTCAGCCGCTTGAAGTCACGCACATTCATATTGACCTCATACATACGCTCGGCTAACTTTCGATTCTGATTACCAGCAAAATAGAGATCTACAGAGGTGGTGAGGTGATGAAACATCTGAGAAAGTGCCATGTTCGTACCAGCAGATAACGTCTCAATATCAAAAAATGAGTCTATAGCGATACCCGGAATAGCAACAAGTAACTTGCGCCGTTGACCCTCTGTGACGAAAGCCGTCCTAAGCCCCTCGCCGCGATTGAAGAGTAGACCTTCTCGCTCAAGTGCCGTGAACCTCTCAAATGCCTCCAGAATGTCATCATCCGCATAAGAATTTCCGAGTGTCCGCTGGATTTCTTGATCGTTCTGCGTCTCTGCAAACTTCAACATCTCTGCCATCACAACTGATAGCTCAACAACGCGTGCTTTCTCAAGGTCCGCCGCATAAAGCACCTCATTTTCTTCAAAGACATGGAGCGGATGTAAGGTTTTTGGAAAAAAATTTTTCACTGTTATCCTCCACACTTTCGCTTCGTTAAGTTGATAAAATTTTCGACGTGCTAACTTTCCACGCTCTATAATTTAAAGACACATCTATTGGCGAAAAAGGTGCATACTGTTAAAAGGGTCTTAAAGGTTTAAACTGTGTGGTAAGAGATTCTACGGGAGTTTATAGGAAAAAATTTTAACAGGGAAATGCTCTGGATAGGAAACAAAATGTCTTAATATCCATAAAAAATGGTTTTGTCCAGGATATAACCTAAAAACTTCAAGGAACAAATGCATTTTATGCTACAATGAGGACAGTTTTGTCGTCACAAACTTCCAATCCTCCGACGGATCAACATAAATTTAATATTGAAATTTGCTGAAAAAATAAAAAAATTATGTTTTTTCACCTTAAATGCACCCTTTCCGCAATAAAGTGTGTCTTTTAATTAAAAGGGCAGCGTTATGCTCTTAAGTTTAATATCAGGTATACTGACACCATCACATGCCAGGCACGTTTCAATAAGTTCACGAACTTGAGTAGCGGTTTGCTACCTGTCCATTTTGCTACATAGAAGCATACCACCGTAACTCAACAGGGAGAATTCTGATGGTAGATGACAATGTTCAACTGATTCGCAGGACTTTGTCAGGCGATGACGAGGCTTTTAGTACATTAATGCGGAAACACCAAGACGGTGTTCATGCCCTTATATGGCGGAAGATTGGGGATTTTCATATTGCTGAAGAAATTACCCAAGACACCTTTATCCAAGTCTACAAAAAACTTGGAACATTAGAGGAGCCAGACCGATTTGAAGGATGGCTTTATGTCATCGCGAATCGACGCTGCATTAATTGGATAAAGCGGAACAAAGTTAAAATGGACAAATTGAACATGCAATCATTAGAGGACACACCTCCAGAAGAGATTGAAGAAACTTCCTACAAACATCATATCGCGCGTCAACGTGAAACTGAAATTACGAAGCATCGACAGAATCTCGCCAAAACGCTCCTACAGCAACTACCGGAGAGCGAACGCACCGTCGTGACGCTCCATTATCTCGGTAAAATGACAGCTAAGGAGATCGGCAAATTCCTCGGCGTGTCGGTGAATACAATTAAGAGCCGACTTCGCCGCGCCCGCAAGCGTCTACAAGAACAAGAAGAAACATTGGTCCGCGAAACACTTAACGGTGTGCAGTTGCCTGACCATCTCATTGAGAACGTCATGCGACACATTGCTGACTTGAACCCGACACCGGTACCACCCGTTAAGAAACCTTTACTCCCTTGGGCAGCTGTCGGTGCCGCAGTGGTCTTGGTAATACTCTTTGGCATGGGCAGTCAATACTTACTTCGGTTTCAGCAGCCATATAGTTTTGACGCACAATCTGAACCTACTATTGAACTTGTTGATGAACCTATCCTCATTGAGATCGTTGCAAAACCTGCTCTGCGAAATCAGACCGGAAGAACGATCATCCCCGGTAAAAACAGTGGAGTTGGCATGCAAACCTCGCAGACTAACCTCACAACAAACGCATGGGATGACGCTGCCGCAAAATTTTCTGCCTCACAGTGGACACAGTCAATCGGACCACAAGGCAGCATTGTCCATGACATCTTTAAAGCTGTTGACGGAACGATCTACGCTGCTGCAAAAACAGGTCTCTATAAATTGACACCCGACGCAACATGGGTGCTTATTAACACCGACATCTCCGCCGGACAGTACCGAGTGCCTATGGCAGAGCACCAAAGTACTCTCTATACTGTTTCCGTTGATGAGGCACTCGCTTCAGAAAATAGCGGTGAAACGTGGAACGCTCTTGGGCAGAGACCCAAAGGCACCGCCAGTGGACTCATCGTCACTGATGTAAGCCAAAAATACGATCCACAATCAGACATAACACTATATCTCGCGCTTCAAGAGAAAGGTATCTTTCGATCTACTGATACCGGTAAGCACTGGACACCCCTGAACGACGGATTGGCAGGGAAACGGATTTATACAGTCGCCGCAATTGGAGATACCCTATTTGCGGGCACAAATCGAGGGCTTTATCGCTTCGGTCCAAGCAACTGGCAACAATTGCTTACCCACACATCCGGTGCCGTTTACGCCTTGACTGTAGACGAAAACAACCTTTATGTCGGAATAGCACCCGATATTGTTTTAGCAGAAAACGCTGGACTAAACCCATCAATACCCGAACATAAATATGCACCAAAAAGAATCTTCCACTCCGCAGATTTCGGAGCGTCATGGACTGAAATAACACCTATAGATGAATCTCAAGTCATAAACTTAGACTCTGCTATACAGGTTTTGGCTGCAGGCAAAACGCTCTTAGTCCTCGGAATAGCCGAATTTCGATCCATTGATAGTGGAAAAACCTGGACCCCCCTCAGATCTATTATCAATTCATATATGGTGCCCAGATTCCCAGCTGTGGCTATTGATGAGAATACATTTTACAAAGCCGATGTATTCGGAATCAGCCGTACAACTGATGCCGGTGCGTCTTGGCATCCATTTGTAAACGGAATGATAGGTCCCGAAATGCAAGGCTTGACCGCCGTAAATAATAGACTCTATATGCACATCGGTGGGGACCTTGTCCAGTCAACTGATGCCGGTGAGACATGGGAAAGTGCTTACTTCAAGACTCATGAGCACACATCCGAATTAGATACCGATTTTTATGCGAACATGAAGTTAACGATTGCCGATAATATTTTTTATGCTATTTCGATACGGGGGAACAAACCGAGTATCTTTCGCACATCCGTTACAGGCGATAGACTTATCCGGGTTCACGGTGTCCCCACTTTTGAGGATGATGACATTTCCTCATCGTATATGTTGCGTTTACTTAGAAAAAAACGCACGAAAATCGGAGCCTTCGCTGTCAGTGGTGGAACATTTTACGCTAAATACAGGCAGCGCCTTTTCAAATGGAAACTCGGCAATCCCGAATGGACAGACACAGGATTGGTCGGTATCGATCCGGAATCTGCCTTGGCTGTTTCAGGTAAAACCGTCTACGCTGGTAAGCCGAACGGAAAATTGTTTCAATCCCTTGATAGCGGAGACAGCTGGAAAGACATCACATCAACGCTGCCGATCTCCATTGCGCATTTCAAGGAGATTACCTTCGCAGGTTCAACGGTTTGTCTGGCGACCGACAAAGGCGTTTTGATTTCACAAACTGGAGAACACTGGCGGGTCATCAGCAATAAAAACTCAATGCCCACCGTCATAGACAGATTTGCTGTAGATGGCACTACAATCTACGGTGTCGGCGATAGTGGTGCCTACCGTTTAGATGCTCACAGCAAATGGGAACTGCTTTCCTCAGAGGTTCCCAATAGTATTCAATCTCTCGTTATCAGTAATGATCGACTTTACGTCGGAACCGATGATAACGGTATGTTCCATATCTCGATTGAGGAACAAACCGATATAGCGAATTCATTCTAAGCTTTGAACACCAGCCTCCCCAG
The DNA here is from genome assembly GCA_022394775.1 of Candidatus Poribacteria bacterium. Lineage (GTDB taxonomy): Bacteria > Poribacteria > WGA-4E > WGA-4E > WGA-3G > WGA-3G. The sequence continues at coordinate 6,845 of JAGFCB010000288.1, read as the reverse complement.
CGAATAACACCCATCACTGGTGACGGACCCCGCTTGGGGTCCCACCGGTTACAGTTCTTTTTTATTGTACGGAGAACACTATACACCCCAAGCACTTAGAGCGCACCAACATCCTCTACCATGTTTTGACGTGACGGTTTCACAATTCTTGAGGTTTGGAATGAAATGCCGTCCTTAGACCTTAGTTCAAAGTTTGATTTTCCCTTTAACTATGCACCCTTTCGGACTTAAAGTGTGTCTTTAATTATAAAGGTAGAGTGCGTAGATACTAAATTTACTAAAATTCTGGCAATCTGTGCGCCATTTAAACTGTTTACTTTTGTTTTATCTCGTATTCACGTTTAAAACTCGGAGAGGTCCCAAACTAATCTGTCCTTGATGACTAAAGGTAAGGAATAGAAAACATGGATCCAAACTATAGATATAAAGGCGCACGCCTTAAGCCCCAAATCGCCAAAGCAATCATCTTAGAACAATTCGCAGGAAAAACTGTGAGCAGGCGAGAGATTGATGAGAGGGTCATCCAATATCATCAATCACATGGGGGGCTGCCATCAACAGTTAAAACAAACCCTATCAGGGGCGCGCTAAAGTATCTTAAAGATAGGGGTTTTGCCAGAAATGTTTCCAAAGGCTCCGGCAGCACGTGGCGAATTTTTGAAAACCCCCAACCCGTTTCCAAACCAGCAGATGCCCCATCGGATGCCCGAGAGTTAGTCGCGATCGTTAGAGGAGAAATCCAATACCTTACAACACAAATAGAATCCTTTGAGCGTCGAATCTCTGAACTTGAATCAACCCTTATCAAAAACAGTCAATAGTTCGCCCGTTGACGGGTTTGCAACAGTACTGGATTTATAAACCGCCTGCCGGTTTTCCTTAAACTAACGGCTCACAGCTCAAAAATGAGAAAAAACATGAATCAACTTATGGGGGAGACTCCCTAATCGCCTGGCATTCTCCCCCTCCTGCCTCACTCACTTTTTCTGTATCCGTAGAAGCAACCTCTATTGCTTTACCTATCCATTTCCATCACAACCCGTTGATAAGCAACTTCGCATTACAACCCTACCACTAACCGACAACCAACTTCCATCCTCTTTGGCTATATGCACCCATCCAGCACAAAATTGTGTCTTTAATTATAAAGAGAGTCATACCACACTTATTTTACACATCCGAGGAAAATAAAATGGAACAACTAACTGAACCAACTGAAACGATAACCATAGAAATACCACTATTGATAAACCGAGAACTGGTGCAACTTGATAGGAAAGATATAAAGCCAGAGAAGCTAGCGATCACACTTGCACGACAGATGCATCCCTGGCTTGATGAACTGCTCTCATTATTGATAGAAGAAACATACAAGAACACCAAACGTGCTACCCACGCGCTTTTTCTTGAAGCCTTTAACAGGATAGAACCAGAATGAAGAAACGCATCAGGTTCTGCCGTTATGCACCCTTTCTTCCTAAAAGTGTGTCTTTAACTTAAAAGGGATAAAAGGGACTGAAGGCGGACTCGGCATTGCTGTATTGAAGCCAGTAGTTTTTCGCTGTCCGAATTATTCTATTACAAAGAAAGACTTCGGACAACAATATCAACGACACCTGTATATAGGAGAAAACATGGAAAACACTTTGATAACATCTACAAAGCTTAACGACCTTGATGAGGACAAACTTATCACGCGGACGCAGAATGGCGATGCAGAGGCGTTTAACCCGATCGTCCGCAAATATCAGCAGAGAATCTATAATCTGATTTATCGTCGGATCGGCAACCACGAGGCAGCCGAGGACCTTTGCCAAGAAGTATTCCTGAAGGCATGGCAAGCACTGCCAGGCTTTAAGAAAAAATCTGTCTTTTACAGTTGGCTTTATCAAATTGCCATCAATTGTAGCATTGACTTCCTTCGCAAGCAAAAGAACCAGATTGTTTTCCCGTGCGAGAAATTATCTGTAAGCGCGGACGACTTCCTTCAAATGCTCCATACGCACCCTTCGCCCCATGAAATCCTTGAAAAGGAAGAATTCGAGTACCTCATCCACGAGGCTGCGGGGCAGCTGCCGCCGGGTCAATACCGTGTTTTTTATCTACGCTATCAAGAGGAACTTTCTATAAAAGAAATTGCTGCTCATTTGAATAAATCGGAGGGCACCATCAAAACGCATTTGCACTATACACATCGGAAACTCCGAAATATGCTGCGTCCTTACCTCCAAAACGAATTCCTTAAATGGTTCAACGGGATATAAAACCCGTTAAGGCGATGCAGATAGCGGCAAAAAACTAGCTTTATGAAATAAGACCAATTCTAATTGATGATTTCTCATAAAGCGTCTACTGTTTTTGGTTATGCCCGGTGCGGTTAGAAGGGAAACACCCCAGCAAAAACACCGCACCTACCGGACCTGGGGGATGGTACGGTTAATAATGTGATATAAACTTTTAGAAATGGTATAACCTTGTCAATTTCCAGATGAAAACTCGGATTATTTGAGGTTATTGGGCGATCATGCACCCTTTCGGATCCAAAGTGTGTCTTTAATTATAAAGGGAGGTAGCACATTTAGGAACAATACTATTACGTGCACGAATTAACTGAGGCTATATGCTCACTTTTAGAATTTCAACTGGAATTTAGACAAGTGCCCATCACTAATGTTTCTAACGTTAATCTGACCTCGATTGCAGGTCATAACCGGAGGATACACACTATGTTAAATAACATTCTTTCAAGCAGAGCCATCATTGCTGGACTCGCGTTCTTTGTTCTCATGGTTGCAAGTAGCCTGCTTTATAATTGGCACGTTCGACACAGCAGCCAGAAGGACGCAGATCGAACGCAGCAAATTGTTCAACAGCTCCAAAACAGCCCTTCAGCGGAAACTGTCCAATCGACGGAGCAGACAGGCATCACGTTATCTGTTGAAAAACAGGATACCGCTGAAGATATCTACGCGGCGCAGGATGGTATAAAAATCCGGACCGATGATCCTCAAGAGGAGTTTTCAGAAGAAAAAATGATTTTAGAAACTGAAGCGGAAATCATTGCCGAGGAAGAGATGGCAAAGGAAGCACTCTCCGCTGAGGAACTCAGGATACGCGAACTTAAGCGGCAGCAGCGAGACATTTTCGCGCAAATCAAGACATTGGTAGCCGCAAAAGGTAGAGGCGCACACTCTTCTACAGACCCAGAAAAGATGCATGAGGTAATCCAACTACAGAAAGAGTTGCTTAGTCTTCAGGAAGAAATAGATGGAAATCCCAATCCAGCCGCAAATTTTTTCTTGGATCTCGCCTTAATGGTGAATAGCAGCTTGAATCAAAACGGTGAACTTCCTGTTTCTGAATCTTTAAAAATCGTAGATTATATAGAAGCAGGCGGCGATTCCGAAACAGCAAACCGTGTGCGAGCAGTGATACAGCGCGCTATTGCAAGTGGGGACGATGTTATTAAACCTGAGCACGTAGAAGGGATTAAATAAATCGGAAGTACACCAGGAGGTTTTTATCAAAAGTATTAACTGGCTATTATACATAGCAATCATTGCTATCACGGGAATTTTTATCGGTTTTACCAGTTACACGACGAATACCTCGTCAAAGCAAGTAGATACCGTGAAGACTACCACAACTGATACAAGAACCGAGACTGCTATAGAAAAATTCCGGACCAGCAAAAACAAGCCATGTGGATGCTGTGCCAAACGTTACGCACTTCGACAAGAGAGGATCAAGCAGGCACGCGCGCGTAAACTTGCACGCGAAACCGCTACGAAAACATCCTCACCCTAGTGCTGCTGGGAGAAACCCAAAACAGAGAATTTATTCTCACAACCCAAGTTGATAATGTTCAAGTTTTCTAACTATTCCGCAAGGAAAACCCAAAAAAGGAGAATCTAATGTTCAATCGAAAGATACTCGGCATTCTTGTCGTGCTTATCGCGCTTAGTGCTGTCTTTGTCGTACCAAATACAACAGACGCAGTGCAGGTCAATTTTGCTTGTTGGGAATCAGTCTGTGCCCCTGTAGGGGTGTCGACGCACATCGATCAGCAAGGTTGCTCAGTAACGAGTACTTGCCTCTTGTTGGTGTACTGCGAATTAGTAGTTTGCCCTGACGATGCTGACGATGACGACGATGACGACGATGACGACGACTCCAGCGGCAATAACTAAAACCTCAACGAGTGGAATGGATCGCCTGATTGATCCATTCCACCTTCATTCACTCTTACTTAAGATAACTTTAATTCATTTTAGATAACTTTAATTCATTTTTATGTCAACTCTAAATCATAAACCCCTCGTGGGCACCCTTCTTGCGTGTTTTTTACTTCTTACTTTCTGGATTCGTATTCAGGGTGTGGAACGTATTCCAGAAGGTCAATTTACTGAAAATGATGCCTATCTCTATCATTGGCAGGCGAACATCATTGCCGAACAAGGATCTCTACCGGTAGCCGATGAACACCGTTGGTTGCCTCGTGGTAGAGATAATAGGCAACTACTCCCCGTTTATCCGTACGCTATTGCGTACATCCATAAAGCATTACCCTGGTTTTCTCTCTACCACATCCAACTCTACCTCCCTGTGTTCTGTTTTACCCTCGGACTCGGCGTGCTTTTTCTCCTCCTCACACGTACTTCTGGAGTTGCTTTTGCCTCCATTGTGGCCCTGCTCTTGGCAACGCTTCCTGGTAGCATTGAGCGCAGTGCCGCAGGTTTCGGTGACCGAGACGCATGGTACTGGATGCTTGGCATATTTGCTGTCACCTGTTATCTCTGGAAAGAAAGCATGGAACCCGGACGACGCAGATGGATTGCCACTGCACTTGCCGGATTTACCATTTTCTTGGGTGGACTTTCATGGGAAGGTTTCGGACTCTTTGTTTTGATAATACTATCCGCAGAACTTTGGAAATTCTGCACCACAGATACCGAACATCATCTAAAAGAGTACCTCCTCTGGATACTCATGTTCGCCCCATGGCTCTATCTCCTCGCCCCCGCCTATCGGAGTGGATACAGTTTCACGACGCATCTTGCTGCCCTTACACTGCTCCCTCCGCTCTCGATTTTTGCACTTCGCGGGGTGAGACACCTACTTCTTCATTTTTACGAACCGCTGCGCTCTCATGCCCGAGAGCTCGCATCGGTGCTAACACTTCTCGGCTTTGTAGCAGGCACCGGTTATATTTTTTTCCATTACAGCACGTTCGAGATAACTGCCTTTACAGTTTTTGAAAACGATCTCATGAAAACTGTTGGAGAATTAGTAGATCCACATTTTAAATTTTGGTATCGCAGATATGGGGCAATCTTTATTTTAGGCAGCATCGGATGGATAGGCATAAGCCTCCACTTATGGAAATGGAGAGGTCTTCCGCTTTCTTTATCCTTATTTCTCTTCACCACAACAACTTTCCTTCGAGAACCTATCACCAATTGGATAGGAAACAGCACGTGCGATATGCTCTTCTTGATTTCATTGGGAATTACTACTGTCTCTCTCTGTATCGCATGCCGCCGAAAAAAACACGCGAAAAACGAACTTATCACACTTATCACACTCGTCTGGTTCCTCTTGTGGGTGGCTCTTTCCCGTGGCGGAAAACGTTATGACTTTTTCATTGGTATTCCCCTCGCTTACGGCACCGCAGGGCTCCTCTGGCAGCTACCAGTCGCTCTCATACAAAACCTATTTCCGCAAAAACGGAAACTCCAATGGGTGCTCCCTTGTGTCACAACCGCAGGGCTCATATCCGTTCTCTTTCTAAATCCTCTCGGTGGCCATATAACCCGATCCAGTTACGCCGCCGCACAAATGCGGAAACCCACACCCGGACAAGGAACACCACTTGAAAAAACGTTAACTTGGATGAAAACGGCACTCCCACCAGACTCTATTGTTGCCGCAGACTGGGGATACGGTAGCCAACTCAATATCTTCGGCGGTGTCAAAACTATCATGGACCAAGACCACTTCCTACCGCACTGGATATATCTCTATTACAGACATGTCTTTTGTGCACAGGACACACGCGAAGCATTAGAATTCCTTAAAACGCATAAAGCTACGTATCTTATGTTGACAGCACACAGCGTGATGTCACGAACCCACGATTTTTCATCCATCGGAAGCGATAACAATGATAGAAGGTTCGGGCACATACCCCTTCTTTTGCTATCAGATAAACGTCTCTCACGGATAAAACAGACCCCTTTTCTCTATATTGAGCCAATTGATATAGCATCACCCCCAGATTTCCTAACGGCACACCTCAAAAATGGAAATATTGCGAGACTCCCTTATGTTGTGTTCCAAGGCACACAAAGCCACGCCTACAAAACATCTATGGACGACAACTTGCACGGTGGTATCATCTTCCATTATGATGAAAACGGATACTTTAAGAAAGCGGACTATCTCCCTGCCCTCGGTTGGAACAGTCTTGCTATCCGTCTTTACTTTCGTGGGGAGCTGCCGGATATTTTTGTTCCGGTCTACCCCACAAACGGAGATAATACTGCAGATTTTAAAGTCTGGAAAATTAACTACCCTCCGGATATAAAAGCCGATGATAAATACCTTGATACAGAACCCAAAGCGAAATCACGATAAGGTCAAAAAATGAAACCTTCGTAAATGAGAGAAAGGGTAGAAAAGTTGAAAAATACCTTAATCCGGTTCCTCAGGACACGGAAGGATATATAACGTGAGTTTGAAAAAAGTTTATCCGTTAGAAAGTCACCGGTAAGTCGCTGTTTCCCGGAAGTTCACAGAGATGCACCGACGGCTTGCTCTCTAAAAACTGATACGCAATCAACGCA
>JAGFCB010000054.1 GCA_022394775.1 Candidatus Poribacteria bacterium | reverse complement strand
TTTTGGTGGATATTTTTCGCACGGAAGGGTCGTTTTCCAGTGGCGATGTCATCAGCAATTTGTGCCAAAAAATCGTTTTCTTCTTTCGTAAAAACGTCGTACCGGATAAAGTATCCGTTTTCGTCCCAAGAAGATTGTTCTTCGCGTGTCAGTCTGAACTTTCGTTCTTCAGTTGTTGTATTTGTGTCCATGAATTGTCCTGTTGATACGATGTATCACTCAAGAGGTAGACTTTCAATTCTACTCGGATTCAAGGATGGGTATAACATCATGTTGGACTTCATCTCCCATACCTGGGTAGGTTTTACCCCGAATCCACATAGGCGGTCGTTTTTTATTTACAGCCTCTGGACGCGTCCATTCTGCTGTTGCCTTGATATAATGTGCGATATTGGAGCGTCTGAAACGTTCACTGTGGTTATCCGTGCTTTTATGGAGGACTTGGCTATTGAACCAGATGACCGCTCCGGCAGGGACTTCCACCGCGACACCATCTTCATCCCGCGCCCCTTCTGCCTGTTTAAATTCTCCTTGTTGTGAGCCTTCAAGTTCCTTATGGTCACGCACACCATGCTTATGGCTGCCGGGAATAACGTATAAACACCCATTTCCTTTATCAGCAGCATCAATAGCAGACCATGTCGCGACGGTCGTTCCGGTTTTATACTGATGGTTAAAATACCATTTATCTTGGTGCCATGGGAAACCTAACCCGATTTTTGGGGGTTTCCAGATATAGAGATTGTTGAGACCGAGGAGATCTGGGCCGAGGATGTCAACAACAGGGTCGGTGAGACGCGGATCGCGGGTACGATCAAGGAATTCTCGACAATTACAACTCACATATTGAATATTGTGCATCGCGTGGACGCCTTGTGCTTCGATTTTACCGTCTCTGACTAAAGCGTTTTCAAAGATATGATAGTCTGGAAAGGTTCGTTTGCCGAGGGCGATGTCATCAGCGATTTGACGGATCACTTCGTTTTCTTCTTTTGTAAAAACGTCATAACGGACGAAGTATCCCTTCTCCTCCCAAGTGGATTGTTCTTCGAGGGTGAGTCTAAATTTCCGTTCTTCAGATGTTATATTTGTGTTCACGCATACTCCTATTGATGATAAATTCTATTCGGATTCTGTAATCGGCAAAGTATCACGGTAGACTTCATTAGACAGGGTTGGGTATATTTTACCTCGAACCCACATAACTGGACGGATATGTTTTGCGTTTTTTTGTGGCACTCGTTCTGCTTTCGTGCTCATGTAATGTGCTATGTTAGAACGTCGAAACCGTTCAGTGTTGTTATCCGTGCTTTTATGGAGGATGCGGTTGTCGAAGAAGATAACGCTCCCGGGTGGCACTTCAACGGCGATGCCATCCTCGTCCTTTGCACCAAGTGCCTGCCGAAACTCTTGTTGTTGGGAGCCTTCCAGTTCGGCATGCTCAAGAATGCCATATTTATGGCTACCGGGGATAACGTATAGACACCCATTATCTATGTCTGCTGGATCAATAGCCGTCCACGTGCCGACGGTGGTTTCGGTTTTAAACTGCGGCTGAGTATACCACCTATCTTGATGCCACGGGAACCCCAATCCGATTTTTGGCGGTTTCCAAATATAGAGGCTGTTGAGACCGAGGAGATCTGGACCGAGGATGTCAACAACAGGGTCGGTGAGACGTGGGTCACGGGTGCGTGCAAGAAATTCAGCGGAATAAAGATTCATTTGATGGATGCTGTGCATCGCGTGAACGCCCGATGCTTCCACTTTTCCGTCTCTGACTAATGCGTTTTGAAAGATACGATGGTCAGGGAAGGGTATCTTTCCGAGAGCGATGTCATCAGCGACTTGCGTTAGCAGGTCGTTTTCTGCTTCAGCAAAAACGCCGTGACGAACAAAATATCCGTTTTCGTCCCACTGTTGGTGTTCGTCAGTGGTTAGTTTAAATTTCCGTTCGTCGGGTGCTGTATGTCCGTTCACTGGTGGTTCTCTAAGTGCTCTTCTAAAGGTGGGTTAGGTGCCGTCGCACCTATTGGCATATAAGATAAATTCGGCAAATCGGTATTTTGCTGGGCGTGCTCGATGGTCATTGACACGGGATTTCCTGAAGCATCTACGTCAATATAAATATTCTCGCTAATTTCCCTTGTTTCAACAGCGTTACACGTTGAAAATTCAATCAATGCCGTATCAGTGTTATGGAAATACGTCACTTTCATTGCTGACCTCTGACCGAGGATAGTGTCTGTAGTTACCAGAGGCAACTACAGACATTCAATGTGCTACATCGAGAAGTTGCCGACAAAGACGTTGTTCTCGGCACCGCTTTGCTGCCACGTCACCGGGAGGTGCGTGTCTTTATAGCGATAGATTTCAGATTTACCGACGATGGCGTTCTGAATCGTTGTCAACGGTTTATACCAAACCTGATGCGGTTGTGTGCAGTTTGCACACGGATAGCGGTTGGCGGAGAGTGCGAGGACTTCACCGACCTTGACATCATATTTAGTGTCTTTCTTCGTGAACGCGATCGGGGCGGTTTGGGTCGCAACGACTTCACCTAAAACCTCCGCGCGTTTCGTTGTGAGCATGTCCTTAAGTGCGGCGCGTTGTTCGGGTGTGGTGTTTACGTCCATGTACAACACGCTCTTACGGGTTTTGGCATCAATCGCCAAGTTATCTTTCGCACTGATAACAGCGACGACAGTTAAATCGTTCAGTGAAACGCCGTTCCAGTTCCCTTCGTGGATATTCCAGACGAGCGTCGCTTCTCTTCCGCCCTCAACGTATTCGGCACCGAAGTGGCACGCACCGACATATACACTTGCGGATCGTGCTTCAATATATTCGCCTTGCACGGTTGAAGTTTCTGTGGCAAAGGCAAATCCAGCTACGAAGGTCAAAGCGAGTGTTGTTAAAACAAGTATACCTTTCATGTACTATTCCTCCTTACGCTTGTTTGAGTGGCGTGTAGTTTACAAATTGGGTTCGCGTTACGGGGCGCGAACAGTGTACCCCACCAGTTTATTGTTATTATACCCTGACGCGTGCAAAATGTCAACTTTTTTCTTACCAACTGGACAAGCGTGTCTTTGCGTTCTTCATAGATGAAGCCGCGCGCTGGATCTCTGAAAGCGTGGACATTGTCAGAGGGAGAGAGTATCAAAAAAGTGGCAATTAATACCAAATATCCCAATGGTAATGTGATTGTTTTCAATCGCGACCGGTTTAAAACTGAATTATTCTAGTGTGTCATCGATTTGTGCGTGAGAAAATTAAAATCACGATAATGGCGCAGAGGATCAGTACCCAATACATCGGGACAGGGCTTTGGAGAAAGTCAAGGGGGGTATCCTTTTGGGTCATCTTGAGCGGGACATAGTGATCACCGCCATTAACGACTGTTACGGGTTTTCCCAGTCGGTCGCCGTATCCGTCTTTATAGATACTGATGAGATAACGACCTGCAGGAATACCGGATTTTTCATAGTCGCCATTGGCGTCTGTGGTTGTTGTAAATTCGGTGCCGTCTGTAGCGACAATGATGACGCTAACCCCCTCAATCGGTGCCTGCGTTTCAGTTGTATCAACAATCCGTCCGCGGACGGTGCCACCCTGCTGTGTGAGGTCTTCTTGTGCAAAGGTGATGCCAATAGACACAAGGACGCATACAAAGAAAATTAACGTTAAATTTAAGCGGGTCATCGGATGGATCCTCCTCTACAAGAAGCAGTAATTTCAGCATATTAACCCCTAAATCCCCAATCCCCTTTTATTCCGCCAGATCAGGGGGTAGAGGGACTTTGAGAGGAAAAGGATATTTTTATTCAAACTCACGTTAACTATCTTCCAGCGTCCGCTAACAGCCGTTGGAGGGTTCCGCCTAAAATTTCTGCTTTATCGGTTTCTGGGATAAAAGTGCAGTGTGTCCGAAACGCCTCAAGCGCGTGCTGATACGTCATAAAGTTGCGAACGACCGGATAGTCGGATCCCCAACAGAGACGCCCCGGACCGAAATGTTCGTAGAGGGCGCGCACGATCCAATGCGTATCCGAATGCGGGTAATCCCATGAGACCTGCGAGACATAGGCGAAACCTGACATCTTGATGTGGATATTCGGGACATTTGCTGAGGCGAGTACCTGCTTGAGTTGCGGATATGGGTGTTCCTCGCCTGCCCGCGCACCGCCCATGTGGTGGCACAGGAATGGAATACTCGGAAACTCTGTAGCGACTTTACGGAGTGCTTCATGCTGGTGGCTTCCCATGGCGATGCTGGCGATCAGTCCCATTTCGGATGTTGTGTGAAAGAAGCGTTCGCCCTCTTCCGAGAAAAACCAGTCGCCATTGTCATCGCCTCTGAGGTAGTGTGTGTAGCCTTTGAGGTTATATGTTTCAGCCGTTGTTCTGAGTCGATCCGCTGCGCCATCGGTATGATACGTATCTGTCCAGGAGCAATCCACATCGGCGAATTGGATTAACCGTTCGGGGTAACGTTTAACGCACGCTGCGATATAATCGTTATTATCAGGATTCCTTTCAATGCGCGCGCAGACAAGTACTGCCTTGTCCACATTATGCAGATCCATTTCGTGGAGGAGTTGTTCGATTTTACCGCGGCTTTCATCATCGGGGACAGGGGGTTGATAGGGCCATCGGGGCCACGCGTGTGTATGTGAATCAATTACCATTTTTTCTCCTGAGTGTTTCTGTTTTGAAGTTAGTTCAATCCGAGCATCAAGGTACCCAGTTCTTGCTTATTGGTCTCGGTAGGCTTCACAACTCCGACAATCTTGCCGTCGTACATAACGGCGATCCTATCACTGAGATGGAGCAGTTCATCCAATTCAGAGGACACGAGTAGGACCGCTTTGCCGCGGTTGCGTGCGTAAATAAGTCGCGTATGAACGAATTCTGCCGCGTGGATGTCTAAGCCGCGCGTCGGATGCGCCGCAATAATGACCTCAGGCGTTGCTTCTAACTCCCGCGCAACAACGACTTTTTGTTGATTCCCACCAGAGAGTGTTTTGATTGGATGCGTGATGTTTCCTACACGGATTTGATATTTATCAAGGGCGTTCAGAGCAGACCGTTGGATTGATTTTCGTTGAAGTATCCCTTTACGGGAATACCGGCTTTTTTTGTGATGGCCGATAATAAAGTTATCATCAATTCGGTCACTCAAGCTAATGCCGTGTCGGTGTCTGTCAGCGGGTATGTGCGCGACCCGCTCGCCGTTTAAAGTGAGTGTTCCGCTATCAATGTGCTGTAAGCCGGTTAGCACCTCAACGAGTTCTGTTTGTCCGTTCCCTTCTACGCCTGCTATCCCGACGATTTCACCTGGGAACACTTCAAGGTTGATTTCGTTAAGGTGCCGTTTACCGGGATCTCTATTCGAAAGCACGTTTTTCCATCCACGCTTTCGGACAGTGTCTGAATTTTTGGTGAGCGTAATACCTTCCATACTGAGCATCGGTGTTGTTTGGTCTGTTTGTTCCCGCTGGACAGAAGTTGGAATGACGGGTTCACCGAGTATCATTTCAGCCAACATCGCTGGATCGGTATCGGTGATAGGACGACTGTTGACGGTTTGTCCGCGTCGCATTACTGTGACAGTGTCAGCGATTGCCATGACTTCATCGAGTTTATGTGTGATAATAATGAGGCTCTTACCTTCGTCTTTGAGGCTGCGCATGCAATTGAAAAGCCCTTCGATCTCTTGCGGGGCGAGCACGGCTGTCGGTTCATCCATGATAAGGATATCCGCACCGTGATAGAGAACTTTTAAAATTTCGGTATGCTGCTGCGCCCCAATCGGTAGAGATTCAACGGGTGTGTTTAGCGGTACATCGAATCCGAGTTGTGCTGCGAGTTCAGCAATCCGTTTTTCTGCTTGTTGGTAATCAATGAGTGTGCCGAATTTGCGGGGTTCTTTGGCAAGGACAATGTTTTGGAGTGCCGTGAAGACTGGGATGAGCGTGAAATGTTGTTGCACCATCCCTAAACCGAGACGCATTGCGCGTCGTGGAGAAGGGATATCCACGCGAGTTCCATTGACGAGTATCTCGCCTGCATCGGGTTGATATAACCCGTAAAGGATCTTCATCAATGTAGATTTACCCGCGCCATTTTCACCGACAATGGCATGGATTTCGCTGGGCTGGAGCGTGAAATCCACTGAGTCGTTTGCGTGTACCTGTCCAAACTGTTTATTGATGCCATGCATCTCAATGATTGGTGCGTGTGCCATTTCTACTACCGTTCATGCGGGACAATGATGTCGCCTGATATAATTTTCGCTTTGAACGCTTCAATCTGTTTCAAAATTTTGTCTGGGAGAAGTTCGCGGTTCACATCGTCAACAATATATTCAACGCCACCCTCTTTGAGTCCGTAATCTTTGCGTCCGCCGGAGAAGTTTCCTTCTTGGACGCTCTTTATGGTTTCGTAAACGGATATTTCGACACCTTTGATAACACTTGTAAGCACTAAGCCTGGAGCGAGATTGTTGCCATTAGAATCTACCCAGATGATCGATTTTTTTGTGGCTTTTGCGGCTTCAAGGACACCCAGGCCACTGGCGCCGGCGGCGGCGAGGATGATATCTATTCCTTTGTTATTATATTGTGTAAGGGCGAGTTCTTTGGCTTTTGCGGGATCATTGAAGGCTTGTGGCGTAACACCGACGTAATCCGCAGTGAATTTAATGTCAGGATTTGTCGCTTTAATGCCGGCGGCGAATCCAATTTCAAACGCCTCAACCAGCGGCACTTTCATTCCACCGATGAAGCCGACCTGCTTTGTCTCTGTTTTCAATGCTGCGATAACACCAGCGAGAAATGTGCCTTCGTGTGCGCGATAGGTGAGTGAGGCGACATTTGGCTGTTCTATTACAGCATCAATGAGTGCAAACTTAACATCTGGAAATTCGCTTGCGACCCGTTTCATCGGTTCCTGAAAAAGAAACCCGACGCCGATGATAAGATCGTATTTGAGTTTCGCTAATCTGCGAAGTGTCAATTCAGTATCTGTACTTTGGCTCGGCGTAACTTCTGTCAGTTTGAATCCCCACTGGTCCTGTGCTTTTTTTGCACCAGCGTAGGCGGCATCACAGAATGAGAGATCACCGCGCCCGGTAACGTCGTAAATGAGTCCAACTTTCAGTGCCGCAGGTGCTGCTTCTATCACGGCGAAGCAGGCGATAAGAATCGTAACCAAAATCTTTATACGCACAATAATTTCCTTTCCATATCACGGTTTTGATAAATGCCGAATGGGTATGTCTCAATACTATTTATCATACATCATAATGGGCGTAAAAGCAAGTGTTATTACTTTCTGCAGGGCTATTCAGTTTTAGATAAATTATCGGATTTTCTACATTTTCAAATTTTCTTTTCCAAGTCCGGTGCGGTTCCAAACCGCACCTGCGTGGTCTGGGTGTCCAAAATTGGACGAAAAAACTGAGAACTAAATAACCCTGTTACTTTCTGCACTTCCTATTGACTTTTTTATTTTTTTACGGTATCCTATTTAGGAAATTCCGGCTATTGTTGTAATGGTGAGGAATAGATTGGCGAATGTCTATATTCTATTTACAAAAATGGAGGAGAGGCTATGAGAACAGTTATCACAGTGCCGAAGTTGGCTGCATTGGGTCTCGTTGTGCTTTTCGGTATCGCGTTTTCACTACCAACCTATGCAGGCACCCAGTTATGGGATTTTGAAAAGAAAACCGATGATTGGAAAGTCGCCAATGGAAATTGGGAGGTCAAAGGTGGTGTCTACCATGTTGAGAGAGGTGGACGCGCTGAACATTCTCTTGTCGGTGAAGAGGACTGGGACGACTATACCATTGAAGCGAAAGTCCGATTGGATGAACACAATTGGGCAGGGATCGTTTTTCGAGCGCAAAGCGAGATGGAGTACTACGTCTATTACCTCAATGTGCCCAATAACATAGTAGAACTCTGGCGACACAAAAAAGGTGACTGGACTGCCCGTGACAATATCGTGAAAACGCCTCCAGTTAAAGGCGACAAGATAGAAAACGGCAAATGGATTGATATGAAGGTCGTCGTTGAAGGCAATGAATTTGCAGTATATCTCAACGGTAAACTTCAGGCTGAGAATGAAGATGATGTCTACAAGACCGGTCAAGTCGGTGTGTGGGCATGGGAAACTGAGGCGAGTTTTGATGATTTCACCGTGAGTGGTGACAATATCAAGGACACCCTTGCTGTTGACCCGCATCGCAAATTAGCAACCACATGGGGTCGCCTCAAACAGGTTTACTAATTTTTTAGGGTTTCACCTCAGAATATTGTCAAAAATGGAGGATAACTATGAGGATGATTATTACATTGCCGAAATTAACGGCATTGCGTCTCGTTGTGCTTTTCAGTGTGGTACTTTCGCTACCGACGTACGCAGGCACCCAATTGTGGGACTTTGAGGAAAAGCATGATGACTGGAAAGTTGCCAACGGAAAGTGGGAAATCGCAAAAGGGGTCTACCACGTTGACAGGGGTGGACAAGCTGAACACTCTCTCGTCGGTGAAGAAGACTGGGATGACTATACCATTGAAGCGAAAGTCCGATTAGATGAACACAATTGGGCGGGTATTGTTTTTCGGGCGGAAAGCGAGATGGAGTACTATGTCTACTATCTCAACGTCCCGAATAACAAGACCGAACTCTGGCGACATAAAGATGGTGGCTGGGCTGCTCGTGACAATATCGCGCAGATTCCAGCTGTCGAAAAGGTTAAGATAGAGAACGGTGAATGGATTGATATGAAGGTCGTCGTTGAGGGTAGTGAATTTCAGATCCATCTCAACGGTAAACTTCAGGGCGAACATAAAGACGATGCTTACAAGACCGGTCAAGTCGGTGTATGGGCATGGGAAACTGAGGCGAGTTTTGATGATTTCACGGTGAGTGGTGACAATATCAAGGACACCCTTGCTGTTGACCCGCATCGCAAACTTGCAACGACATGGGGTCGTCTCAAACGGGCATACTAATTTTTTGTAGTGTTTAGCCTCAGAAGTTTTCTGCGTGAAAACCTCGCCGAAGGCTTTTGGGGCGACCTTCCATAATAAGGAGTCGTAGAATGAAATATCTATTTTCAACTGTTGTAATGTGTTGTTTCCTCGTACTCGCGGCATCTTTTGCTTTTGCGGGCGAACAAACTTGGGATTTTGAATCGGAGGCGGGCGATTGGACCCCCGCTAACGGTTCTTGGAGTGTTGAGGACGGTATTTATAAACTCGCTAAAGGTGGTAGAGCCGAGCATTCCCTCGTTGGGGACACTGGATGGGAAGATTACACCGTCGAGGCGAAAGTTCGACTTGATGAAGGGAACTGGGCGGGTGTTGTCTTTCGCGCGCAGAGCGAGATGGAATACTATGTTTATTATCTCAACGTCCCGAATAATAAGACCGAACTTTGGCGGCATAAGCAGAGTGCATGGGACTCTCGTGACAAGATCGGTGAACTTGCGGGAACTAACATCACTGTTGCGAACGACGAGTGGTTTGAAATGCGGGTCGTCGTGGAAGGCACGTCGATGAAACTCTGGATTAACGGTGAAGAACAGGGTGAACTTACGGATGAAACCGGTGCCGATTATCCTGCTGGTCAAGCGGGTGTCTGGGCGTGGGAAACTGCCGCGAGTTTTGATGACGTTACCGTCTCTGGAGATGCTATTGCTGGACTCACGCCAGTGGAGCCGCAGGATAAATTGGCTACGACGTGGGGTCGCCTCAAACAGCGTTTTTAGGGCGTTTTATCCTTTGAGCATAGGGAGGACGGTAGCAAGTGGCACCGAGACTTTCCTATTACGTGGGTGTATGGGTGGTACTCATCGGGTGCCACCTTACCTTATGGCAATTGCCAGACGCGTTTTGCCAAGAGCGAACTGATGCCTCAGACATCACAGCACAGATTCGGGAGTATAAAACACAATTGGCTGTGGATGGGACGCGGACTGAAATTCGCTTGAAGCTTGCGAAGGTGTATCTCCAAATCGAGGCTTATGCCGAAGCGGTTGATGCGTATCAACAAGTAATAGCGATTGCTGAGGCAACTAAGGTTCCGGGAATCGCGACAATCACACCCAATTCGGATGTCCCCGCGGCTTACTACGGTTTGGGGTTGGCATATACCGGACTTGAAAAGTTTGAGGATGCCATAACTGCATATCAGCAAGCCATTGCGTATACCCCTGATTCAGCATATACCCATGCAGCTTTAGGGAGTGCTTACGCGAATACACACCGATACGCCGAAGCACTCGACGTTTACAAAGTGGCGATCGCGTTAAATTCCAACGATCAGATGATTCATCATCAAATTGGGAATGTCTATAGTAAACGTGGAGAGCACACAGCGGCAATACGACATCAACTACGGGCAATCGCGCTTGCCCCGGAATTCGCAGCTGCACACTATCGGTTAGGGCTTCTCTATGCACAAGAGAAGCGGTGGACTGATGCCATCAACGCGTATCGCACGGCGTACACAAACGATCCAACACTCGTTGAGTCCCTCTATAACCTTGCGCAGGCGTATCTCCGCATTGGGGATACTGCAGCGGCGCGTGAACAAATGGCGTTATTTCAGGAACGGAAAGCGGCACTCACGCCGCTGCACGAGCTTCTCGGCGCGCTACAGCGTACACGGGGTGCAGCTGAACGCTCACAGTTACTTGGCAACATTGGTAGGTACTATCTTAAAAACGGAGACTATGAAAAAGCCGTCTCGGAGTACCAAAAAGCACTCGGCATGGATCCACAATCGGTCGTTGCTTATAACGGTGTTGGTGTCGCCTATACAATGCTTGAGAGATACGAAGATGCAGTAGCTGCGCAACAGAAGGCTCTGGAACTTCAACCGGATTTCGCCAAGGCACACGCAGGGCTCGGTTTAGCGTATCTCAGGCAGCATAAGATGGAACTCGCCCTGATGCATTACCGTCAGGCAGTCGCATTGGAACCCGAATTGTTAGAGGCACATCAAAAAATTGCTATCATTTTGCTGAATCAGGCGCGTTATGGGGAAGCGACTGACGCATATTTGGCAATTATCGCACTGAAGTCGGACGATGCCGAGGCATATCATAATTTGGGATTGTGTTATGCGCATCAAGCAAAAGCGAGTGATGAAACCTCAATATCCGCTGAAAATTTGGTAGATGCAGCCTTGGTAGCACTTGAAAAGGCTGTAGATCTTTCGCTATCGGCGGTTCACGATGTGGAACCGCTTATTCAGCCACCATTTTTGACTGAAACCTATTATCTGATCGGTGAACTTCGGGCGAGTCAAGGCGATTTTGGTGCGGCAGAGAAGGCTTATCTGTCGTCTGGTTTGCCGAAGGCGTATCATGCGTTGGCGCAGTTAAGCGCGAAGGTTGCCGGCAGAGATAAAGCGGATCCGAAACGTGGGTTAGAAACAGCGCTGCGTTACGCACAAAAGGCGGTTCATTTGGATCCGAATGTCGCGAGTTATTATAATACACTCGCGCTCATTGAATTCCGGCGCGGCGATTATCGGCAAGCCGAGCAGGCGATCCGAAAGGCATTAGCACTTGAACCGAAAAATCCTAACTACCAACAAGGATTAAAACAGATTTCTGGTAAATTGGCAGCTGACTGAACATGCTCTTTCCGCATTTGAGCAGTTCATTGAATAAATAGCAAATGAAAATACAACAAACATCTCTAATAACCACTCCAGTTCTACAGCTCTGACAAAATATTTACACACCCAAAATAATCACCAATTTGCAGTTTTTCGCTTGTTGTGGTATACTCATAATTGTTCCATTGATATCCAATTGAGCGACCTAGAAAATAATAATCATGAAAGGATTTACATGGCATACGATAGCCTTACAGAGTTTGTGAAAGCCTTGGATCGGGCAGGCGAGCTCAAACGCATCAAAACGACTGTATCCCCGGACCTTGAGATTGCTGAGATTACTGATCGCGTGAGTAAAGCGGGCGGTCCTGCCTTGCTGTTTGAAAAGGTTGAGGGCAGCGATATGCCGCTCCTGATCAATACCTACGGCTCGTTTCAACGGATGGCGATGGCACTCGGTGTTGACGATCTCGGACAGGTCGCATCGGAAATTGAGCGTATGATTAAATTAGACGCGCCTGATTCGCTCCTTGATAAAGTAAAAATTCTTCGGATGTTGTCCCAATTGACGAATTTTCCACCGAAAACAGTCAAAAAAGGGGCGTGTCAAGATGTTGTCCTGACCGGTGAGAATGCTTCCTTAGATGTCCTACCGCTCATTAAATGTTGGCCCCTTGATGCTGACCGCTATATCACCTTGCCCCAAGTTTTTACGCATAGTCTCAAAACCGGTCAACGGAATGTCGGAACGTATCGTTTGCAGAGATTAAATCCATACGCATTAGCAATGCATTGGCAGATTCATCACGATGGGGCCGCGCATCATCGCGAATATCGCCAAGCGGGACAACAGATGCCTGTGGCAATCGCACTCGGTGGTGATCCGGTGATGTCTTACATCGGTACGGCACCGCTGCCATCTGGCATTGATGAACTCCTATTTGCAGGATTTCTCCGAAAATCGAATGTGGAGATGGTGCCTGCTAAGACGATTGATATGCTGGTGCCTGCGGATGCGGACATCGTGATTGAAGGATATATTAAACCTGATGAGACTTGTATAGAAGGCCCCTTTGGCGATCATACAGGGTTTTATTCCTTGGCAGATGAGTATCCACTGATGCACATCACGGCGATTACGCACCGTAAAAACCCTATCTACCAGACAATCATCGTTGGGAAACCGCCGATGGAGGATTGCTACATGGGTAAGGCGACTGAGCGGATTTTTATGCCGTTGATTAAGACGCAGCTCCCGGAACTTGTGGATATGAATTTGCCTTTGTTCGGCGTGTTCCACAATTTTGCGCTGATTTCTATTGATAAACGCTACCCTTATCAGGCGAAAAAGATGATGCACAGCTTTTGGGGACTTGGGCAGCTGATGTTCAGCAAAATCATCATTGTTGTTGACAAAAATGTGGATGTCCAGAATGTGGAAGAGGTGCTTTTTTACGTTGGCAGCAATGTCGATCCGAAAAGGGATGTAACAATTGTTGAAGGACCCGTTGATGTGCTGGATCACGCATCCCCGCTTATGGGTGCTGGGTCTAAGATGGGGATTGATGCCACGACGAAGTGGGCAGAAGAGGGGTATCAACGCGAATGGCCCGAGGAGATTCGGATGTCTGATGAGATCATCGCGTTGGTTGATGAGAAATGGAAAAAGTATGGATTTTGAGAAGCTAGGAGAGAAATGATGGCAGAAACGATTTACGATGTTGCAGTAATTGGTGCGGGACCCGCTGGCACACAAGCTGCGGTCTCAGCAAGCCATCAGATGCGACATGTCTTGGTGCTACATTCTGGAAAAGTGAGTTTTAGTCGCGGGCGCGCGTACTGGTCAAAGTCGGTAGAGATTGAAGATGCGCCGGTCTTTCCAGGTATCATTGGACCGCATTTTGCAAAGGAACTCATGAAATGGATGGAGAGCCGGCCGGTTGTTGATTTCATGCTTGGATCGGAGAAGCGGAAAACCGGCATTGAGATATGCGACGGTTTGGTGCAAAAACTCACTCGGAACGGTGATCTCTTTGAACTCCAAGCCTCTACAAAAACACTAAAACAAAATACACCTTTAGAGGTTACGTGTTTTAAATCTCGGACTGTCGTTGTTGCCGCTGGGTTTGATGACAAATGGCCCGATATTGAGTTTGAAGCGGGTGAAGAACGGTTGTATAAGCAATATGCTACGGTTTTTCGCTATGCTGGAAACAAAAAAGGGTGGCACGTCTGCATCCGTTGTGATGGACACCTCCATGTCAATGAACATTTGGCGCTCCTTGGTGTGGGAGACTATATTTATGAAGCAGCGATCGGTGCGCAAGATTTTACAGACAAAATCACAATTCTCACAAACGGCAGACCGCACGGTATGTCGCCATCTGTGTTAGAACAGGTGAAGGCACGTAAAATTAATATCATTGAGACGGAAATTAAACGGCATATTGGTGAAAAAACTGACCTTTTGGGGTTTGAGATGGTTGATGGAACAGAGTTGTTTTTCCACGGTTTCCTTGTTGATGAAGGATTAATCCCGAATACGAAGTTCCTTGAGGGATGGGATTACCAGAAAGATGAGGAAGGTTTAATCGTCGCAAACGAGGATATGCAGATGTTAGATAGCAATGGGGAACCAATTCCAGGGCTCTTTGCGGCGGGTGATATTATATCCGGTGAACGAAACCTCATCGCCACAGCGTTTGCGCTCGGGCAGGAGGCGGGTTTGTCTGCTTCGGACTCCTTGCGTCGCTGGCATTTTCCACATTAGGAGGCACCCATAGGGATAATGCAAAACGGGCAAAAAGACACTGTCTATATTATTGATACGCACGCCGAAATATTTCGTGCTTACTACGCAATTCGCAACGGATTGACAAGTAGTATCACCGGCGAAGCGACTCATGCTGTATTCGGGTTCACAGGTACACTGATTCGGATTTTAACCGAACTTCAGGCGAAGTATGTCGTTGCTGCGATTGATACACCGGGTGGCACGTTTCGCAATGAACTCTATTCGGAGTACAAGGCGAATCGTTCGCCTGCACCGGATGATCTCGTGACGCAGATTCATCGCATCTTGCAACTGCTTGAGGCGTTTGGCATCTTGACGCTTGGTAAACCTGAATTGGAGGCAGATGACATCATCGCCTCTGTTACACAGGTAGTCCTTGACGATCCAGACACACAGGATGTTGATGTGACTATCATTTCCAGAGACAAAGACCTTGAACAACTTCTCAGTGATCGAGTGGTAATGCTTGACCTCCACAACGATAAGATTATTGATGAGCGGTCGTTATGGGAGACCAAAGGAATAAAACCGTCACAGGTCGTTGATGTCCTTGCGTTGATGGGAGATACCTCTGACAACGTCCCTGGGGTCCCAAAAATAGGCTTGAAAACCGCTGCACAATTGATTCAGCAGTATGGTTCTATTGACGGTATTTTTGATAATATTGATGAGATTAAGGGGAAACGTCGCGAAAATTTAGAGAAGGCACGCTCGCAACTCCCTCTTTCACAGGAACTTGTAACCTTGAAGCGGGATGCTGCTTTGGACTTTTCTTTAGAGCAGGCACGTGTTCAACCGCTTGATCTCCAGAAAATCCTTCCGTTGCTTCAGGAATTAGAACTCAAACGTTATGAGCAGGTTGTGACGAAACTCGCAGGCGAGGATGCTGAATCTCTTGCCGCACCGATGACGCGTAAGGAACGGGTTGCGGAATTGGCAGAGAAAAAGGATGCTATTTTAGACAAAGGGCGTTACGGGACCGCCGAAACAGGCGATTATTCAGCAATTGTTAGGCTTGACCAATTGAATGCTCTCGTTGAGACGCTATCCACGCAAGAAATTATCTGTTTTGATACGGAAACAGATGGCTTAGAACGTGAATCAACGCTTTGTGGGTTAAGTTTCTCATGGAAACCGGAGCATGGTGTCTACGTCCCCGTTCGTTCGCCTCAACCAGAGGACCATTTGGACACAGATACCGTGCTTTCGGCACTTAAGCCGATTCTGGAGGATCCCGCTGTACCGAAATGTGGGCATAATTTGAAGTTTGATGCGGGTATTCTTATCAGGAACGGTGTCAAACTCCAAGGGGTCGTTTTTGACACGATGCTCGCGAGTCAATTGGTGGACGCACGGACACCGTCCCACAACCTTGATACGTTGGCACTACTCCATTTAGCGCATAAAATGATCTCTTTTGAAGAGTTAACAGCGGATCCAAACGATCCGACACCTCCTGATGAAGCGGAACAATTGGATGGGCTGTTCGCGGCAGAGGACACACAACAGCGGACGATTGATCAAGTTGCTTTAGAGAAAGCGACCGTTTACGCCGCAGAGGATGCTGATATCGCGCTGCGACTCTATCATTTCCTTGTGCCAAAACTTGAGGAGATAGGCATTACGGAATTAGTGCGTAATATCGAATCGCCGCTGGCTCCTATTCTCGCAGAGATGGAATATAATGGCATCGTTTGCGATAAGGATGAACTCAAACGCCAAAGCAAGGTTATTGAAAAACTTGTTAATGATCGACACAATGAGATACATGAAATCGTCGGTCATCCGTTTAACATTGATTCGCCACACCAACTTGCCCCTGTACTGTTTGAGGAACTCGGTTTCAAACCGGTGAAACGCACACAGGGTGGTAAAGTCTCCACGGATGTAACTGTGTTGGAGGCGCTCTCTCTGAGAGAGGATGTCAACGATCCAAAAACGAGTGTGCCACGCTTGATTATTGAATACCGTCAGTATCGCAAGTTACAGAGTACCTATCTTGCACAACTCCAGAGTGCTGTTGACGAGAAAACAGATCGTATCCATACACATCTCTATCAATTAACAACGGCAACGGGTCGTTTGAAATCCGACGGTCCGAACCTACAGAATATCCCTGTCCGGACAGAGATTGGCAGACAGTTGCGCCGTGCTTTTAGGGCACCGGCGGGACATAAATTAATCTGTGCAGACTATTCACAGATAGAGCTTCGTATTCTTGCCCACTTTAGTGAAGATGAAAGTTTAATAAAGACTTTCACTGAAGATTTAGACATCCATACAGCAGTTGCCTCACAGGTGTTTGAGATGCCGACTGAATTGGTTACGCGGGAGCTTCGGGATAAAGCAAAGACGATCAACTTCGGTATCATCTATGGGGTTTCTCCAACCGGACTTTCACGTCGAATTAAGGGGATGAGTGTGAAGGAGGCGTCAGCCCTCATTGATGATTATAAGACGCGTTTCCCTGGAATAGATCGGTTTCTACAGCAATGTGTCCAGCAGGCATCGGATCACGGATATGTTACTACGCTTACTGGTAGACGTCGCGCGATTCCTGAAATCTATGCGACCCATCGAAGTCGGCGCAGCCTCGGTGAACGGTTAGCGATTAATACGGTGGTGCAGGGTTCCGCTGCGGATCTGATGAAAGCGGCGATGGTCTATGTACAACGCCGAATTGATACAGATAAATTGCGAATGAAAATGCTGCTACAGATTCATGATGAGTTGGTACTTGAGACGCCAGAACCGCTTGCGGAGGCACATGCTGAGATTGTTTGTGAGGAAATGGAAAATGCCATGTCATTGCTCGTACCGCTTCAGACAGAGGCGGGAATTGGGGATGATTGGATGACTGCCAAGTGAAATTTTCCTATAAATAAAAATTAAAATTGACAAATCACAAAAGTTGTGATATAATTTATTGTAAATTTTAAGGGAAATGTGGATAATGTCCGCTGGCAAAGTTACGAGTAGTGTTTTGACAGTTTTATGGTTTGGAACTCAAACCACTGACATTTATGTGAAGTGAAGCGGTTCCGGACAAGAGATTGATGAACGTTGATTTTTGCCAATCTTTCCTATGCTTGCTGCCAAATTTCTGCCTTTGAAAATGCTGACAGTGCTCAGTTTTCTCATTTTCCCATATTTTCATTCCCTATTCCGGTGCTTTGAGAAACATCGGTCCCGACGGACGCATTGTGTGTCTTTGTTGTGGGCTGTATGTCGTATGATACCGGTTAGGGTACATTAATTTCTAAAAGGAGAAACGAGATGAATATCTACGTTGGCAACGTGCCTTACGCAGCCACGGAAGAAGACCTCGAAACGCTCTTTGGCGAGTATGGACCTGTTGCTACCGCTACGATTATTCGTGATCGGTACGATGGTCGCTCCAAAGGGTTTGGATTTGTTGAAATGGAAAACCAAGAGGATGGCGAGCGAGCGATAGAAGCGTTGGACGGACAAGAAATGATGGGACGTCCTCTAAAAGTCAACCCGGCGCGCCCTCGCACGGAGCGTCGTGAACCTCGTCGGTACGAAGATCATGGCGGAAACGACTCCGAGATGTAGTCTGTTTTACCCAGACTTCAGTACCACTGCACTTGTGTGAACTTGTGGAATTGAAAAAACACTGCAAAGGATATAACACCTTCTGCAGCTGGTAAATTTTGCCCCGGTTATGGGATCTGTTTTATAGATAGGTCTTGATCCGGGGCTTATCTGTACAGGTGCCGAGAGAATAGGGTGGGGAAGCAGTATTGCGTACCATTTCCCCAAAATTCCATCCGCTGCTAAGAATTGTCTGATGCTCTTACTGCTTGAGGGAGCCCCAAGTTACAGCGAGTTTACCTGCGGGTTCTACGGCAACGCCTAAGGCAGTCAAGCCGTTATTCATGAGGTCAACGATATCGTCGTCGCTCAAAGGTGCATGGAAAAGACCGACTTCGTCCATCGCGCCTGTAAACCAGTTGCCGCTACCGTCCCAAACGCCACAACCCCCGATATTGACATTAAAGTCAGATCTGCCGTGATTGATCCAAGTGCCCTCTTTTGTCGTAGGATTGCCATCGACGTAAACTTTCGTGAACTTTCGTGTCGCAACAGCGGCGACATGATGCCACTCACCCGGCGGATGTTCGTATGGGTTTTCGTTACCACCGGCTGTAGGTGTCCATAACATAACAGTGGTTGGGTTAATGAAACCAAATTCTGGAGAATCGTTCTGACCTATCACGCCGACACGATTAGTGGTGATATTCCCCGGTTTCACCCAAGCGACGACTGTAAATTCACGCGCACCGTTGAGAAGTTTTTGGTTCGTATTGACACAATTGCCTACGCCATCAAAGCCTAAGGCACCACCAAATCGACCGTCTACCCAAATGGGTGCGTTGACAATCGTACCGTGGTTATTGTTTCCTGACGAGTCCATCGCCACATTTCCACCACCGTCATCGAACAGCCAAATGCCGATAACACTCTTCTGATCAATTTCGGCATTACTGCTATTCACAGCAACGAGACTTATAGCCATCAGTCCGAGACTGAATAGGACAACTGTTAAAGCATTAAATTTCATTTTAATTCCTCTCACTTTCTTTAGAGATTTACCGCGACACAGCGCGGATCTATTTTGTTGTCTAATCCGCTGTTTGTAAAACTATCAGTGCGCGTTAGATTGCCTGATGTTCCCCGCAACGTTAAAAATAGGAGATAAATACATTTTTACATATTTTGCATAAAAATGCAAGTTTTTTTTTCTAACGACGCTATTATATTATTATAACACATAACTCTATCGATTTTCAAAAGAATTTAACACAACTATTTCTGAGTCTTTTGATTAAGAACTTACGCCAATGGCTTTACGTACCTTCGCTAAAATTGGTGTCGCGATGGCGCGTGCTTTTTCCGCACCGTCCGCAAGTATTCTATCCAACGCATCGGTGTTGTCCATCAAGTCATTATACCGGTCGCGTTTGCCGGAAAAAGTTGCTTCCAGCAACTCGAACAATTCCTGTTTCATTGCGCCGTACGCGAGTCCACCCTCAAGATAAAGTTTCCGTTTCGCAGCAACGGCGTCCGCATCAGCGAAGTGCTGATAGATTGCAAAGATGTGGCAGGCATCTGGGGCTTTCGGCTCTTCGGGTCGCTTGGAATCAGTTACAATACGCTTGACCCGTTTAAGTATTTCGTTTGAAGGTGCGAAAATTGGGATGACGTTGTTATAACTTTTACTCATTTTTTTCCCGTCAATACCGGGGATAGTCATCACCTCTTCCCGGATTACTGCTTCAGGAATCGTCAATATATCGCCATAAGTTTTGTTGAAAACCATCGCGACATCACGCGTGATTTCAAGGTGTTGCTGCTGGTCAAGCCCGACCGGCACAAAATGTGTTCCGAAGAGCAAGATGTCTGCTGCCATCAAAACAGGGTACGTGAAAAGCCCTACGTTAATGTTCTTATCCTCTTCACGCCCTTCGGCAACGTTATCATCGACTATAGCTTTGTAAGCATGCGAGCGGTTAAGCAACCCTTTTGCTGTGAAACAGGACAACACCCACGCTAACTCAAATACCTCTGGAATATCCGATTGGCGATAGAAAATCGTTTCATCTGGATTTAATCCCAATGCTATCCACGTCGCCGATGCTTGGTAGGTGAGATTCGTCAACTCTTTTTGATCTCTGACCGTTGTCAAGGCGTGATAATCAGGTATAAAGTAGAGTGCCTGAAATTTTTCCGCAAGTTCCAATGACGGTTTAAGCATACCGAGGTAGTTGCCGATATGCGGGGGACCTGTCGGTTTAAGTCCTGTTAAAGCAATCTGTTCCAATTTTTCCATCCTCCTTTTTGATCCTAATTTTATTAAGACTTACGCAGCCTCCACTGCTGGCGGGGTTTTAAACCCTGAAGAAATACCCCCGCAAAAACCGCGCAGTGCGTCATACGTCCGTTATTATGGAAAATGCGTAAGTCCTGTTTATTATATTCCATTGAGGCGAGTATGTCAATCAAGCCTCTGAATTTCAACGGTATCGCCTCTCTTCAATCCCAAACTAATCTCAGCATTCCCACCATTTATGGCAATTTCTAACAACCCATAACTTCCGATAATTGCCAGCGGTTCGCCCACTTCGGATTCGGCATACGCACGGTTGATCTGCTTAAGCCGTGTATTTCCGACTCTAATTTCATAAGAAGCCGTATCGTCGGCAATGACGTTTTCCGAGATGTTGGTTATCCCGTTTCCAAATCTATCAGTTTTGATGATGTGTCCTGTTGTCGTGTTGCCAAATTCCTGCGGTGTCAGAATCGGGAACTTGACAAGACCTTGCATCGGGGGACCGATATTCGTAAGCGGTGAACCCAGGGATAAATGGGCTGCAACAGGTGCAAAAATATCCCTACCGTGAAATGTGTTACTCACCTCTGGCAAAAAATAATCTGGATTCTGAATTGCTACCGCATTTATTGCGAGTTTAGCTTTATTGTTAATGTTTTGCAGTAGATAACTCAACACACCGTTGTCAGGACAGACGAAAAATGTCCCGTCTATTTCGCAGACGATTGCCTGTCGCTCCGTACCTACTCCTGGATCTACAACAATAGTGTGAATCGTGCCTTTCGGAAAATGGCGGTGTGCAGCATGGATTGTGAAGGCAGCTTCATGAATATCCTGCGGTGGAATGGCATGCGTGAGATCAACGATCTGCACGTCTGGATTTATACCGAGGATGACACCTTTCATAATTCCGACGTAAGTATCGCGTATCCCAAAATCGGTTGTAAGTGTGATGATACGAGCGGGTTCGTTCATTACCGACTAATTATAGATTCGCTTGCATCCAAGCAAAACTTTTTCGCTGCCCGGTTCCGTCGTTTTCTCTACCCTCATATTCGCAGCACCAGACTCCGTCATAACCTGCCTCTCTCAAGCACTGGATTGCCTTTGCGAGATCTATTTCACCTTCGCCAAGTGCTTCACCCCTGTAATCGCCGCGTGAGCCTGTCCCATCTTTTAGATGTGTATGCAACGTATAGGGTGCGACGATTTCATAGTATCTACCAACAGTCTCTAAATCGTGACCTGCCCAACGGTAATTCATCGTGTCCATATTCGCACCGACATATTTGGAACCGACTTGTTCAAAGAGTTCTACCTGCAAATCGCCGTCATTTGTAACGATGCCGTGGTTGTCCACGGCTAAATAGACGCCATCGCGTTCGGCAAATTCGAGGCATCGTGTTAGACAGCCAGCCATCGCTTCGACCCATCGATTTTCTGGGACAGCATCCTTTGCTGCACCGCCTTCTGTCCGAAGTACTGAGGTTCCGAGTAGTTTGGCAAGTCCGGCAATGCGTTCCATCCGATCAACTTGCGAACGGATAGCCTCTTCTTCGAGTAGGACGAAGTCATTCCCTGCCGCGAGTGCCGAGACTTGTAA
Source organism: Candidatus Poribacteria bacterium (assembly GCA_022394775.1). Lineage (GTDB taxonomy): Bacteria > Poribacteria > WGA-4E > WGA-4E > WGA-3G > WGA-3G. The sequence goes on along the minus strand of JAGFCB010000054.1, from coordinate 53,996 downwards.
GCCATAACCTTCAACCTGTTTTCTCACGGCTTCCGCATTTTGTTCGGGATTGGTGGTTTCCGAATTCCATACATCACCAATCTGAAGTTCAACGTAATTAAACCCCGTCTCGCTCGTAAATTTCAGAAAATCGTCGAGCGAACTACTTGCGTAGTTGTAGTGAATAAGCCCCAATTTTGACATGAATTTATCTGCTCCTCTTTGTGTAACTAATAGACATCTACTGGTAGGTGCGCTTTAGAAACGCTCCGATCAATGGTGTATTGTTAATAGTAAGATCTACTGTAGTTGAACACTTTGCTGACAGCGGACGGCTGGCAGCGAAAAAAGACTTGCATCTTTAAAACGATTATGCTATAATACCCTCAGTAAAAGCAAGTGTCAAGCAATTTTTCACTTTACCGTGGTAAGTTTGAATTATAGACTTCACTCAACGAAAGAAAATTGGATGGTCGATCAGGATAAGAATAATGGAGAATTATAGTCGTTTTGTGGACCCTAAATTGGGTGCCATCTATCAAAAAGTCAAGGCAGAACAACGTCTCTCTTTTGAAGAAGGGGTCTCGCTTTATGAAAGCCCGGATATTACAGGCGTTGGATTCATTGCTAACCATGTCCGTGAACGTTTAAATGGGAACATTGCCTATTATAACATCAACCAGCATATTGATTATTCAAATGTTTGTATTCTTCACGCGCGCTGCCATTTTTGTGCTTTTGCACGAAAAAACATGCAGACCGAAGGTGCGTGGGAAATGAGTGTTGATGAGTTCTTAGACAAGGCGATGTACTCTATAGAGAACGGATGCACCGAAATTCACAGCGTTGGCGGATTACACCCAAAACTGCCGTTTGATTATTACCTTGATATTATCCGTGGTCTCAAAGAACGGATGCCACAGGTACACCTCAAATTCTTCACGGCTGTCGAAATTCACCACTTCTCGCGCATCTTTAAAATGTCAATGGAAGAAGTTTTAACACAATTAAGAGAAGCTGGGTTGGATTCCTTACCGGGCGGCGGTGCGGAAATTTTTGCCGAAGAGACGCGGGAGAAGATTTGTCCGGGTAAACTTAGCGCAGAGGGATGGTTGGAGGTTCACGACATCGCCCATCGTCTCGGTATCTCTACAAACGCGACGATGCTTTATGGACACCTTGAGACAAACGGGGATCGGGTAGATCATCTCATCCGACTCCGCGAACAGCAAGATAAATCCGGCGGTTTTGTAACCTTTATTCCGCTTGCGTTTCACCCTGCTAACACCCGTATGGCGTACCTGCCTTCAACGACAGGGTTAACGGACCTCAGGAACATTGCAGTCGCGCGTCTCATGCTCGATAATATTCCGCATATTAAGGTTTATTGGATTATGACGGGCTTGAAAACTGCGCAGGTCGCGCTCCGTTTTGGGGCTGATGATATTGACGGGACCGTGACTGAGGAAAAGATTACACACATGGCGGGTGCTGACACGCCAGAGGCTGTCTCCGTTTCGTCGCTAACACACCTCATTGAGGAAGCCGGATTTGTGCCTGTTGAGCGCGATACGCTTTACAATGAAATTGTCCGAGAGGGAGATCGGTGGTACAGGAAAGCCGCTTGAGGGTAGGCGCGGTCTCATTTTTGAACACCAAACCGCTCATTTATCCCCTTTTGAACGACGAAATCCAAGCAAATATTGATCTCTCTGTTGATGTTCCGAGTCGGCTCGCGTTGTCCTTAAGTAGAAGTGAACTTGAGGTTGGACTGATCCCGATTATTGAGTATTTTAGAGCGAATCCATCGGACGCGAATTACTGCATTCTACCCGATATATCAATTGCATCGCATGGAAGCGTCAAAAGTATCCAACTGTTCAGTCGTGTCTCGATTCCAGAGATTCAATGTATCGGACTGGATACGAATTCCCTGACCTCTATTGCGCTCCTAAAAATCTTACTCGTTGAGAAATATCGAATCTCTCCAACGTTTACGAGGTGTGAACCGACAGTAAATCCGAAGAGGGTCCTTCAAGACCGTCAAGATCCGGCTTTTGATGCGATCCTTCTCATTGGAGATGCCGCAATCAGACACCTTGGTTCGACCGATTACAGTATTGACCTTGGTGAGGAATGGCATGCGTTCACAGGTTTACCCTTTGTTTATGCGTGTTGGGTAGCAAGGACGGAAGCACAACTCGGTAATTTACCGGAACTGCTCCTTGAGTCGAAAGCACGTGGTATCGCACAAATCCCGGAAATCGCCCGAATTGAAGCACAAAATCTTGGTTTTTCCGAGAAGTTTTGCCTTGATTATTTGCGGCAGTACATCAAGTACGACTTGGATGAATCTGCCATTGCAGGACTTGAACTTTTTTATAACTATGCTGTAAAAAACGATCTCGCGTCGCCGTATCGCCGCCTCTCTTTTGCCACCAGTTGAAAGGGTACCGAAAATGGAAACCGTTGAGAAATCCACTAACGGGACTGAGTTTATAAAGCAGTTTGAAGATTATCTTAAAAGTTGCGGACTCCGTTTGACGCAAAAACGGTTGGAAGTCCTAAATCAAGTTTTTGACTATCCTGGCCATTTCCAAACGGAAGACCTCTTGGTTCAGATGCGCCGAAATGGCTACTTAGTGTCGCGCCCGACGATCTATCGAACACTTCCGTTGCTCGTGAAAAGCGGGTTGTTAACAGAGTTTATTGACGCACAGAAGAACACTCGCTATGAGAGTATTCATTCCCTCCGTGAGCACGCGCACCTTATCTGTCTGCGGTGCAATCAGATTGTCGAATTTAAAGAGCCAGAGATTGATGCTTTACAAAAGGCTGTGTGTAAAGCCCATGACTTTAAAGCCGTACGCTTCCGTAATGAAATCATCGGTTATTGTGCTGAATGCCAAGCAGAGATAGAGCCAAAAGCGTCTAAAGCGAATGACGAAGTTCCTGCGGCTTAAGTTGTTGGTACCCCTTCCTGATACGACTGGGCCTGCAGTGAACTCTACCGTGTCTATATCGTTATAACATTCTCGTGAAATGGTTTCAGTTTTCAGTAAAAACTTGACATCCGTCTGGAAATGTCGTATAATTCAGGAAAGGTTTCTTTAATTCGGTTATAGACTACAATTTACAACGTCTCATGTATACACCACAGGTAACCGACCATTACGAAAATCCGAGAAATGTAGGGACTATCTCGGATGCTGATGGTGGTGCTACTGTCGGTTCTCCTGCCAGTGGTGAGATGATGAAATTGACGCTTAAGATAGTGGATGATGTAATTGTTGCTGCGAAGTTCCGTGCGTTCGGATGCCCTACTGCTATCGCAAGTGCGTCTGTTCTCACTGAACTGGCTATAGGAACGCACATCTCAGCAGCAGCAGAAATGACTGCAGTACAACTCTCCGGTGCGTTAGGCGGGTTGCCAGAAGATAAACTTCGTTATGCTGACGCTGCTGCAAATGTTCTAAAAAACGCGATTACTGATTTTCTATCCAAACAGGAGGTGTAATCACCATGATTAGTGTCACAGAATCTGCCGCACAAAAAGCGATCACACTCATTAGTAATAGTGAAACTCCGACTGAATCCGAACTTGGTTTGCGGATGCAAGTTGTCGGCGGCGGATGCTCCGGTTTCCAATATAGCCTCGAATTTGGTGCGAAAAAAGACACTGATAAAGTATTTGAATTCCACGGATTAAAGGTTTTTGTTGATCCGCGCAGCACGCTCTATCTCGCAGGCTCGGTGCTCGACTATAACGATGGGTTAATGGATTCAGGCTTTAAAATAACCAATCCGAATGCTAAAAACACATGTGGTTGTGGCGAGTCTTTTAGCGTATAACGCTTCTTTTCTGGCTTCCCAGGCGGGGTACGTAACCCTGCCTGGGGGTCTGTGTCCGTGCTACTACTAATAACTCACCACTAAATTACACCCACGCCGATTTCAGTTCATGCACCTTCAGCGACACCAAAGTCGCCTCACCTCCATCTGCGTAAACACCAATGTCCGCGTTATCCAAGTCTGGCAGGAAATACGAAGTCATTGACAATTCGCCATTGTTCCCAAATGCTTCAATAGAGATGCGATCGACCAGAATTTGCAGACAGATTGTGCCGTCCTGTGGTGCGAGCGGACCAGTTCTCTCAAGGAACGTCAGTTGTTGTTCAGCGACATCGTAACGGATGTCTTGTCCACGAATCTGGAAACCGACACTGCTGGCATCATTAAGTGTTATTTCAGCACGGATATCAAAAAGTTCACCTGTTAATCCTGCCAGCGGATCTTCACCCGGTTTAAGTGTAAGATCGCTCCATGCGTGCGTATACGTATGAATGTTTTCAATTTCCGCTACCGGTTCTCGATGTAAACGGATACCCTCTGAAGTCGTCCGAAGCGTCAACTGACATGGAAAACTCATCTGTTGATTAAAAGGCATATCTGGTGGGTTACTGCCACTCATCCATGCAATCTGGATACGTCTGCCGTCAGACGCTGGCACGTCGCTCCACGTCTGCGCTGCATAGAAATTGGCACCGTGGTCGGCGCGATGCGCCTCATCTTCTGGTGTGAACGTTGTGCCATCAAAGTCCCCGACATAATACTTCCCCGCTGCACCCCAGAAGACCCATTTGGTATTCTCAGGATCGCCATCGACAGGGAGTTCAAAGATGTCAGGACATTCTGTATCAGGAATCTCCAGATCAGATAACCGTGTCCATTCCTTAAGGTCTGTCGAACCGAACAAGGTATAGTCATTCTTATCAAGATAGAGTGCCATTACCCATTTTTGGGTTGGTTCGTGCCAAATAACCTTCGGGTCACGGTTGCTTGCGACAATGTGTTCAATGACAGGGTTGCCTTGATATTTCGTCCAACTCCGCCCCCGGTCGTTGCTATAAGCGATACTTTGGGTGAACGGTACCTGCTCTGGCGCGTGGCTACCAGCAGATGTATAAAAGTTGACAAGCACCGCTTCGTCACCTGTCTGGAAACCGCCAGTATTCTTCCAGTCCACAACACCGGAACCGGAGAAGATTGTACCGAGTTCGTCAGGATGGATGGCGTGTGGCAGTTGCTTCCAATGGACGAGATCTGTGCTGACAGCATGTCCCCAAGTCATATTGCCCCAGTTGATACCTGATGGATTGTGTTGAAAGAAGAGGTGGTATTCGCCTTTATAATGGATTAACCCGTTTGGATCGTTAGTCCAGTTGGTTTTCGGTGTAAAGTGGAACTGTGGGCGGTACACTTCCTTATAAGCAGTCTGAATCATTAATTATTTCCTTTCCGTTTTCAACGTTGCAAGGGATATATACGATTTTATTTTTCTTGTAGATTATTCTATGCACATCTTTGATTTTGTCAAGAATCCTTTGCCCTCTGCAGGCGGGGTTTCAAACCCCGCCTGCAGAGGGCTGTGTAAGTCTTCTATTTTTTCTTTGACATCTGAGACTTTTTCTGATAGAATTTCTCCAAATTCTTATTCAGAGGACACAAAGGATGCCGACCGAAGCGGAACTTTACGATGCTGCGCTCACTCATTTTGCCGAAAACGACCTTGAGGCGGCGGTCAATACGTTCAAAGAATTAGTTGACACTTATCCAGACTATATTGAAGGGTACCTTGGGTTAGGTCACGCTTATGAGCGGCTCAGCCGCTATGATGAAGCCATTGAAGCCATTCAGAAGGCGATTGATATTAACCCGAAGGATCCGCTTGTATATACCAGTTTATCTATGTGTTATCAGCGAAAAGGAATGATCCAAGAGGCAGAAGACGCGATGGCGAAGTCGCAGCAGCTGCAGATGGAAGCATCCGATTCATCTACGTGATCTTTTAAAGAGGTGGCGAAGTTATAAACCTCGCCAGCGAAAAATGTTGAGGTTCCATAATGCCGAACACTACTCTACTTGATCCAACTTCTCAAGGCGATGTGTCTGCGAAATTTCTTGCGCCGCGGCTTGATAGCCTTGATGGAAAAGTGATGGGCTTGCTTAACATCACGAAGAATGGCAGCGATATTTTTCTTGATCGCATTGCTGAATTAATGCAGGAACGGTTTGATATTGCTGAAGTCGTTCACATCAAGAAACCGACCTTCTCGCGTCCAGCACCAGCAGAATTGCTCGTTGAATTGGCAGAACAGGCGGACTTTGTTATTGAAGGGCTTGCGGACTGAGGGTCTTGCATATCGTGCAGTATGCACGATGGAAGTACTTTAGAAGAACGCGGTGTGCCAAGTGTGGCGGTCTGTACGGAGGTTTTCTTCGCTGCGGGCAAGGTCCAGGCGCGTGTATTAGGTCATAGCGATTTAGAGCCGCTTACTGTTGCGCACCCGATCCAGAGTTTGACCCCGGATCAGATCCGTGAACGTGCGGAAGGTGCCGTTGAGGAAATCGTTGAGCGGTTGACGAGGAATGGTGCGTAAGTTGTAATTTTCATAAAAGCAACAAAACGCCGTAAGGTATAGTTGTTTCGGCACAGCGGCGTGTGCCTACTACTATGTCTTCCGGCGTTTTATGTGTGAAATTGTAACACCATTGATTCTCCTGCCTGTAAATTACGCCATTGCTGTAACAGTGCTCGCAATTCCTGTCGCATTATCTCAAGTTGTTCATCTGTGATGCTTATAGGAAGTGCCGCGCTGTACTCTCGGAATATTCCGGTGGAACCAGCGTCTTGGGGGTACGGTGTATTCGGAAAATCTGCTTGCAGTAGTGCCACAATCGGTTCGGTATCCATCGCTTCTTCGGGAATTTCAAAAGGACGTTTCGCTTTGGGTTTACTAAAATCGGGAATGTCGTATCCTTTTGACACGAGTCCGAAGAACGCATTCTCGAAGCCAAGCGTGGTTTCAACAACGTAATGTGCGAAGTCGTGATGCACGAACCCGCGATGGAGGGGCGTCCAAGTGATACTTCCATCGTCCCGAATACAGGTCAGCGTATCGGGTTTGTGTTTCGACTGATGTTTTCCTTTCTTAAAACGGATAACCATCCACTAAGTCCCTATTTGGTAACCTTATTAGTTTATTGGACAAAGATAAATGACCGCGAGGAGACGAGTGCCCACAAGAGATCCTCACACCCTGAGCGGCGTTTGGGGCTGTCAGTGATATAGGCTTCAGCGGTTTCAAGTTCTTCCTCCGTGGGAAACCGACTGAGTGTGCTGAGGTATAACTCGTCAACGAGGTCTCGGTTGTCAGATTTCTCCTTCATTAAACGGGTAAGTACACCGGTGGAACTCCGTAACTTTTGATGGATATCACGAGAGTTAATCATGTAGAGTGCTTGTGTTAGCGTCGGTTCGAGTTTCGGGTCTAAATCGCCGAGGAATTCTCTACCAGAGCGCCCATAGAGCGATAAGAAGCGTGAACTCACTGGTAGCGGCAGTGCCACAGAACGCGTGCCACGCTCGTAACGCCCGTACTTCTCTGTGGTTTCCGTAACGTCATTCACGACATCTAACAAAATCTGTGCCATCATAGGACGCGGATAGAAACGCGAAAAAAACCGGTCATCCAATTGATTGGTCTCGTTCGGTTCTGCTGAAAGTTGATACGTCCGTGAATTGAGGATGCGTCTAATGATATGTTTCGTATCAAATCCGCTTTGCACGAAATCGTCAGCCAACGCCTCCAGGAGCCCCTCAACGCTTGGTGGTGTTGTCGCACGCATATCGTCAACAGGATCGACAATACCTCTACCGAAATAGTGGCTCCAGATACGATTCACAGTTGCTTTCGCGAAGTAGGGGTTTGTCGTGGAGGTCATCCAATTCGCAAGTGCTTCCAAGACATCGCCCTGATAATTCGGCGCAAGCGATTCACCGCCAAGGTAGGTCGGAAGTGCCACTTCGCCTCGGTTACCTTCTACAGATTGATTTATAACGCGTCCGTTTGGATTATAGGAGATGACTTGTTCGTTGTAGAGTTCACCGCCTTGGATTCTGATTTTTCCGTTGAAGGCGGCGAAATTCCAATAGTCATCGGTTGTCCATTGGTCGAATGGATGCTTATGGCATCTTGCGCAACTCAGGCGGATCCCCAAAAATACTTGTGCGGTTGTCTCTGCTCTACCAGCAGGCTGCCGCTCAATACGGTAGTAGTTTGGTGGACCATATAGAGATGTACTCCCTCGCGCCGTGATAAGTTCACGGACGAACGTGTCGTAAGGTCTGTTTTCCGCCACTGCATCATGCACCCACTCGTGAAAAAGCGTCGCACCTGTTTCTCCAACAAATGCGTTTCCTAACTGCCGCGGATGGATACGCAACATATCGGCTAACTTTAGCGTGCGCAGGTTAACCCACTCCGGTGTATCAAGAAGCATATCGACGAGGCGCGGGCGTTTGTCTGGGTTTGTATCCGCAAGGAATGCCTTCACTTCATCCGGTGTTGGGAGCCGACCAACGGTATCCAAATAAGCTCTGCGCATAAAGACGTCGTCAGTTGTCAAGGTAGAAGGACGGATATTCAGCTTCTTGAGCTTGGAAAGTACAAACTCGTCAATGAAATTATTGGGCGTAAATGTCGGGTCTAATGAGGCAAGATTTGTGTCGGAAGCCCGCGGAATCGTTACAAACGCTGCATCGACAACACCTAAGAAACGTGCGATAACCGCAGTTCCACCCCATCGGACACTTGTCACTTCGCCGGTAGCAGATACCTCGGCGACAGGTTCGTCTTTGGATTCATACACGGCTTTTTCGGTTACATCTTCAACGGATCCGTCCGAAAAATGGGCGAGTACCTTCAGTTGTGCTGTTTGCCCGACATCTGACAGCACCAAAGTGCTCGGCTCAATTTCAAGTTTCTGCAGGCGTGGTTCGTCGTCGGCAAAAGGCGCGCCTGCTTTGATCCAACGGAGAATCGTCAAACCTGCCTCTGAGTTAGGATCGAACCGTAAACCGCCTTCATGCGGTATCTGTCCGGTCGGTTTGAGAAAGAAGAGGCTTTGTTCGGGTTCGAGTAGGTTGATCCGTCTGCCTCGGTTGTGGTGGACGATCGGTTCATAGTCTGATTCTGGGTTCAAGGTCAACAAAGAGAGGTTTAGCCCGCCCTGTCCGCCAAATTTCCCATGGCAGATGCCAGCTGAACACCCTTGTTTGTCAAGGATCGGGGCAATATCTTTCAGAAATTTAACAGACGGTTCGGTCTCAGTCTCGGGCACCGTAGCTGTAGATACAAGGTTTGTGCTGTTCGTTGTATTCGCTTGTGCAGCGAATGGCATTGCTAATGTTAACAATACCACAAAAGCGAATGTTACCAATTGGGGGATGACGACCGCTGCATGTGGGTCTTGCACTCTGGTTTTCAATAGGCGTTTCATCCGAATACCTCCGTGAAAACTTCGGTTACATGTTCTACAAACAGAAATTCAACACCTTTTTGAATGTCTTCAGGAATTTCAATGAAGTGTTTTTCGTTGCCTCGTGGCAGAATAACTTTCTTAATACCAGCCTGCTTCGCCGCGAGTATTTTTTCCTTCACGCCACCGATCGGTAAAACTTTCCCTCTGAGCGTGAGTTCACCTGTCATAGCGATCTTAGGACTAATCCGTTGCTTCGTGGCAATGGAGGCGAGGGCAGTTGCGATGGTAATACCTGCTGAGGGACCATCCTTCGGAATTGCACCTGCTGGCACATGTATATGAATATCTTCTTCTAATACGCCGGGGTCAAATTTGAGTGAATTGGCTTGGGATTTGACATAACTGAGCGCGGCTTGTACAGATTCCTGCATGACCTCGCCGAGCTGTCCAGTAATGCGTAGTTGTGTCTGTGCATTCGTTTTTTTCGTGGTAGCGGCTTCGATGAAAAGGATTTCGCCGCCAGCAGCAGTGACAGAAAGTCCCGTTGCGACACCGATGTCAGCTTTACGACCTGCGATCTCGGAATCAAACTTTGCGGGTCCCAAATATGATTGAACATCCCTCGCGAGAATACTTGTCGGCTCAGTGTTCCCTTCAGCAACACGGCGCGCCACTTTACGGCAGAGGGTGCCGAGTTCGCGCTCTAAATTTCGCACGCCTGCTTCTCGGGTATACTCATTGATGACTTTGTTAATGGCTGTATCTCTAATGCGAATCAACTTCTTTTTTAGTCCATTTGCCATTAATTGGCGGGGGATTAGGTACTGTTTAGCGATGATCTGTTTCTCGTTGGCGGTGTAACCGGGAAGTTCTATCGTTTCCATCCGGTCGCGCAACGGTGGTGGAATCGTATGGAGTTGATTCGCCGTTGTGACGAACATCACTTTTGAGAGATCAAAAGGGACATCAAGATAATTGTCGGTGAATGAATGATTTTGTTCGGGATCAAGGACCTCTAAAAGTGCGGAAGCGGGATCACCGCGAAAATCCGAACCGAGTTTATCAATTTCGTCAAGCATAAAGACCGGATTGTTTGATTCGGCTTGTCGGAGGCCTTTGACGATTCTGCCCGGCATAGAACCGATGTAGGTACGCCGATGTCCGCGAATTTCGGATTCGTCATGCATACCGCCTAATGAGATCCGGACGAATTTTCTGTCCATTGCGCGGGCTATGGATCTACCAAGCGATGTTTTTCCGACCCCGGGTGGTCCAACAAAACAGAAGATGGGACCTTTCATATCGGTTTTGAGCATACGTACGGCGAGATATTCCAAGATTCGCTCTTTGACCTTTTCAAGATCGTAATGATCGGCATCAAGTATCTTTTGCGCCGCAGCGAGGTCTAAGGCATCTTCGGTACTAATAGCCCACGGAAGGTTTAGCAACCAATCTAAATAGTTCCGAGAAACAGTTGATTCGGGTGAGAATGACTGCATTTTAGCGAGTCGCCTGAGTTCTTTTTCGGCTGCCTGTTTGGTTTTTTCGGGCATATCGGTTTTATGCAGCTGCGCTCGCATCTCGTCGATCTCAAATTCCATGTCATCTGCTTCACCAAGTTCGGTCTGAATTGCTTTAAGTTGTTCACGCAAATAGTATTCACGCTGTCCTTTGTTAATAACGGCTTGTGCATTATTTTGTATTTTGCTTTCTAATTCGTGCAGATCGAGTTCTTTAGCAAGAATAACAGCGAGCGTATTCAATCGCTCCTGAACAGATACTGCCTCCAGAATACGCTGCTTATCGTGGGGCTTTAGATCCAACACAGCAGCGATGTAATCGGCAAGGCGGCCCGGTTCATCGATCATAGTTTTAGTGATACTGCCGTATTCTTCTTGGTATCGCGACGACATTTGAACAATACGCTGGAACATTTCATCATTGCTGCGCACGAGTGCCTCAACTTCTAAATCCGTTTCCGTATCAGACGCGGCATCTGTTTCGTCGCTTCCAATGACGCAAACGCGCGCCTTGACGAAGGGTTCCGTATGTAAAATTTCTTCAATTTGCACCCGCTCTCGTCCATGCGCGAGGAACAAAACATCTTCATCATCAGTCTTGTAGCGGAGGATATGAATTAAACTCCCGATTGGACTGAGATCGTCCTGTTGAATTTTCTTGATATCTTCTTTTGAGAGGTCTTTTTTCGGGCGAAAGATGCAAAGCACTCGTCCATCATCCATAGCGTGTTCAATAGCTGCGGTAGCCATTTTCCCAGAGAGCGCGACGTGATGCGGTGGAAACGGTGGCACCGGTGGCATATACGGAAAAACGACGAGATCGTCGAGCGGTAGAATAGGGAGTTCTTGTATAAGTTCTTCTTGATCTGTAGTGTTTTCAGATTCGTTTTCTTTTTCTTCGGTTTTCATATTTTTCTCCTATCTTAAGTTTGCGGTTGTCAGCAGCCCTCAGTTAGCGATTATCGGTTTTCAGAAGCGGAGATTTCGTCCACAGCTGCCCCTTTTCCTATAATCAAGGCCAGAATTGATATAACGTGGTATTCGCGAGAATACTACTAATGCTCCACAAACTTCCGCTTATATAGTCTCCGAGCGCGAGTCCGAGGAAAAGCGGTATGGCGCGTCTGTAAGCTTTGAGTCCGCCATGATATAATATAAGTGCTTTCGCTACATAAGCGACAAAGATACAACTCCAGAGGTTAGACATCCCCCAACTATTTGCCATAGCATAGCCGAGTGGATGTAGAGGCCACCATAGGAAACGGGTTCTTAATAATATTAAGCTGAGGGCGACTCCTGCGCCTCCACCCATAAAGGCGAGGGCGGGTACATCAGTTCCTTGCGGATAATTCAACCAGTTCTCAAGCTGCCTATAGACGCCTCTACCGAATCCTAACGCCCAGGGTCCGTAATAGCCGGTCTCGGCACCGTGTCTGTAATAGCTATCTAACAGTAACCAGAAGACGACGATTGCCCCCACCAATGTTGCTATGAGAATCGCAACAGCAGTGTGCTGTGGACGTATTCCTCGCCGCTCTGAGATTTTTAATGCCTCCAATTCTTGCGGCATCGGGTGTGCTCGGTACGCTCGGTTGAAGAACATGTACAACGAAAAAACCGTTTTTGTGCTTGCTGTCAACCGTTGGGAGCCAAACGCTGTCACGATTAACCCGTGTGGGTCAACTCTGTGCAAGTCGTGAACCAAGAACCCTAATTCGGCACGGAGTCGGGCAATCATTATTGCGAGTAAAAAATAAAGCCCGAAAAAGAGTGGAATCACCCAAAGTGCCATTCCCGCCTGATAGGAAAACACAGTCAAAAACAGCATCCCGCCGATAATACCGATGAACGCGATGTGGTAAGGCATCGGCTCACGTTGCATATCTATGCGAGAATTACCCCGAAGCCCATCTATAATGCCGGTAAAAACTCGCTTGACGTGTGTTCTTCCGACCCAAGCGGCGGTGCCGAGTAGTACCATATACGCCCCGAAACTTTGGGCATCGGCGTAAGGATACCCCGGCAAATTTCGTACCCCAAAAATACTCCCTGCCATTAACTCAAATTTGTACACCCAATAAAACACCCAACATGAAAACAGCAGATCCAGTGGGATAAGGAAACTGATTCCAATCGCAAAAGGATAAAACGAGAGGCGCACACCGCCCATTGCGTTCCAAGGACGACCGGTAAAGTATTGATGGATGTTTTGTCGTTTAACAGGCAGATATGGGACTGCCGGATAAATCGAATTCAGCAAATTCAGGACACTAATGGCTGTGGCAATCCCGAAACCAAACCACATAAGTTTATTTTTGAAAAAATTTGCATTTGTCTCTGTCATCGCGAGCGGCAGTTGGATAATCGGATAAGTTAACCGTTCACGTTCCGTCCACTGCAGACGCAGCAGTGTGTTGATACATAACATAACGAACATCAACACAAAAATAAAAAGGGTCCACCATGCAACCGGTCCTGCCCAAGCGGTAAGATGCGTCTTACGGTAAAGGCTTGATTGACCTTCATAATATCCTGATAAGACGCTGGCATCTTGAACAGTTAACCATGTCGGAAGTTCCTTCCAAAAAAGTTGTTGCCACTCATTCTCCGATGTCGCGAACCGAAATGGATGTCCGAGTATCGTAACCAGAATCTCCATCATATCATGCGAACAGAGTGAAGAAACGATGCACAACATCACATAGATCGTGAGCAATTCTGGTGGGGTCAACCGTAGCGCGGGGGACAATTTTCCTAACACTGCGCTGAGTACCATCAGCCAAAAGATGATGAAAATGACGTTAAACAGCGGGTGAATCAATGTTGGATGTGTATATCGGACCACCTCTAATTCAATAATCCAGAAAACATTTAGAGGAATCAGAAGCATTGCTATGACAAATGCCTTAGGAGTCAAACCCCGTTCACCGCTGAATACGGAAGACGTGTTTTCTTCATTATGGGTTTGCAAGCTACGCGCCATAACACTCCTATTGGCTGTCGTATCTCAGCCTCTCGCCTATCCTCTCTATCGAATCCATCCGCGTTCGTCTTCTATGAACACCTCCGTTTTCAGTTCTGCGCAACGCCGTTGATAGTCTTGCAAGGTTTTTATTGCTGCTTCTCCGGTGAGGACGCTCGGAAATTGGTTTCCAACTTCAGGTGTTTCTGAGGTTTCCGTAGGTTTTCCTGGACGCACTGATTTTTTGGGAGCATCCGTCAAAATAGGGATTAACTCAATAGAGGTCAGAACGCCAGCATTAAAGGTTGCCTTTGGGATGACTATATGTGAGTGCTGTTTATCGTAAGTATCATAGATAAAATCGGACAGGCTGTAGATGATCGGTTTATTTTGATACAATTCAACGCCGCCGAAGGTATGTAGCTGCTGGCATAGCACCATATTCGCGCCTGCGTCAATGAGTGCGTGTGCGAATATCCGCTGTCGCCCGATTGCCTCATCTGCTGAACGTCCCTGTTTCCCCCAATGAAGCCAAACGATCACAAGAGCTGCTTTTGTGCGTGCTTGCTTGACTGCATCCGTCATTTCACTATAAACGGCGTAAGCGAGCGGGTCTTCGGTGTAACGCGTGAAAGCGTTCACGCGATAATATGCCAACAGTGCGACCTGCTGTCCAGATCCAGTTTCCCCTCCGTCGATTGCTACCCATGCGGGAAGTTTTGCCGCCTTAGCGTCTGTTCCTGCACCAATCGGTTTGACATTATACCACTCCAGTTCAGTGATTGTATCTTCTAACGCTTCAACCCCAAAATCCATTATGTGTGGCGTAGCTAAAGAGACAGCGTCGAATCCTGCATTCGCGATGGCTCTTCCGAGTCCGGGAGCGGAACGAAAAGGGTGTTCAACACCGTATCGCGGTTCGCCCCTCTCCGAGATACTCGCGTTTAGCGAAGCCGTAGCAATGTCAGCGGACTGAATCAAGTCGGTGGTTCCCTGAAAAAACACACCCGCCCCTTTCCTTTCAATCAAGGGAGTCATACGGCTACTGATAGTAATATCACCGACAGCGAGCACTGAAATCTCATTAACAGAAACGGTTTCATTTGCCAAGGCATCCATCAGCAGGCTGTTAGAGAACACTGTGTAGAACAGCCCCATAATCAGAAGGCACATTTGAAACTTTTTGCATTGTAGGTTGGCTATAGGCTTTTCAAGGTATTTAAATTTCATTGTTCTTCTGGGTTTCATCTAAATTTTCATCAAGATCAATATCTACGCCGAATTCATCAAAGAGATTATCCTCTTTTAGTTTCATTCCGAGTGCAATAAGGGTCTCAGATAAGGTTAACCGATCAATTTTTGTTGCTTCAAGTGTTTCGGTTTCAGAGGTTAAATCCGCGCGTAGTGCTTCTTGGTTTCGGCGCGTCTGTTCTCGCAGCAGTTTCGTCTCATTCGTGAGTCGCTCAATTTGTGCTTGGAATTCACGGGCAAACTCATCCACGAGTGCTGACAATTTCTGGAGGTCGGTCTCGCCGCGTCCAGCGATTCCATCGAGTCGGACATCTATCCGCGAATCGACGAGTGCTTCAATTTTGTCTGCGGTTAGCAGTACATTTTCGTTTTCAAGTTGCCCAGAAAGTTTACGAATATCGGCTTTGACATCCGCTATTTCGCCGACGAAGCGTTGTTCCATTGCGGCAAGTTTATCATCAACATGCTGGCGTGTTTTTTCTAAGTCTTGGGTGAGTGTTCGCAACCGCTTGTTATAGTTCCGAATGTACCTTCCAACGATACTATCGCGGAGATATTCTTCTAACTGCTGTGCCTTCCTGGCATCCGTCTCAGTTTCTGTGTTGTCAATTTCCGATTCTTGAACATCTACATCTATAGGTGTTTGCATATTTGTGATTCTCCGTCTTTAGTTGCCTCACACGTTTTGACCTGTTACGGATAATTATAGACATTATCCGACTGGACTGGGCTGTTAGCATCCTGGAAACTCTCATCTGATTTTGTAGTCGCTTCTCGGTTTGCATTGAATTCTCGCAAGATACAGTTGACGATTTCTTCTGTATATGCCTGTGCATTTACACGTTGCTGATTTGCTTCCCACGCCATTCGTGCAGCGGCTTCAAAGTATTCGGCATGTTTGTAAGCGTCAAGGATGTCGCTGCCGCGTGAAAACGTTCCGTGTCCGACCCAATAGAGAATATGCCGCGCTGGATTGCCGCCATTTTGGAAGAGTCGTAGACTCTCATAAGAGAGTTCTGGGATCCCCGGTGCGCGTTCTTCAACGAAGCCAATACCACCAGAAGGGTCATATATGATAGGTGTTTCCGGTTCGTATCCTCTGAGAAAATCGTAGAATCTATCTGGTGCGCCGTGTTCTGTCCGTGAAATTAGGTTCAGGAACTTCGGTTGTAGATGGACGAGTGCGTTAAACCCGTGTTCCGCTAATTGTTCAAAAATAAGGAGGTAGTGGAACATCTCACTCGTTGGTGCCGGAGGTGCAACCCCATTTTGACTTCGATCCAAAGTTGTTTGATCTGGTGTGCCGAAACGCATCCGATAATGGGTGCCATCTGGTTCCACTTCAACGAGCGTTAAATTGAGTGCTGGATGCTCAATACCAATCATGTCCAAACGTGAACCTGATTTTGTGAGTAGGACATGTTTACCGGCTAACCCCTTAACAACAATCTGCGGTGGTAATTGGTAGCGCGGTGATGCCTCATAAGAGATGAGACTTGCTGCGTCAATCGGCTCAGTTAAAATTGCTCCCATATTACCAGCAGTCGCCCATAGATAGTCGTGGGCGTGTGCATGAGCACCTACCCAGCCCATTTGCCCGATCAAGGTGCCACATTCACTATCAGGTGAGATAGGATGTAAGTTCGGGTGGTATCCCCGTTCTCGCCAGCGTTCATAGCGATATGTCTGCGGTGACGGTGCTGTTAAGGCGTTTATGAGATACGGATTGGCTAATGTTGAATCCACTCGTGATTCTGCTCCTTAATTAGCGTTACAGTTTGGTTTCTTGGGCAAACTGCCCATCTATTTAACTATACCATGTCAAACAAAAAATAGCAAATTTTAAGAGTGTTGTTCATGGTTTCATCCGCACTTTAGGGATTTACGCAACATTTTATATATTAGACCGTTCTACGGACACCCGGAATTTGATTGCAATAGTGGGTGAAAGTATGCTAAATTTTTAAGACATCTTGAAAGCCAAGTACGACTCTGGTGAAGTAAAATATCTCTAAGGAAATCCGACTCCTTCTACAAATTCATTAAGACGTTTTTGTTTCTAAAACGTTGAATAGAAAGTTTACAAGTTTACAAGTTGATGAAAGGAAATCTAAAAACTCTATGAGAACTGAAACAGATAGTATGGGGACGCTTCATGTCCCATCTGACCGATACTGGGGTGCACAGACACAACGTGCGCTCCAGAATTTTAAGATTGGCGACGAACGCCTACCCCGCGCCGCTATATGGGCGCTTGGGACTATTAAACAGGCAGTCGCGCAAGTTAATGCTGACCTCGGTTTGCTGGAAACCGAACTCGCAGAAGCGATTAGCAAGGCAGCACAAGAGGTTATTGACGGTACCTTGGATGACCATTTTCCACTCCGTATCTGGCAGACAGGCAGTGGAACGCAGACGAATATGAATGTCAATGAAGTTATCGCGAACCGTGCCATAGAAATGCTCGGTGGCGAAATGGGCAGTAAGCATCCTATCCATCCTAATGACCATGTCAACAAATCCCAATCAACAAACGATGTTTTTCCGACAGCCATCCATTTGTCAATGGTTCGGCAAATTCAGGAACACCTCTTACCCCGCCTGACAGCATTGCGAGAAGCGTTTGCTGAAAAGGCATCTGAGTTTGCAGAGATCGTTAAGATTGGCAGAACACACTTGATGGATGCGACACCGCTCACCCTTGGGCAGGAATTTAGTGCTTACGCGCAGCAATTGACCGCCGCAGAACAGCGGATTAAGACTTCGCTACCGCATCTCTGTGAACTTCCGATTGGCGGGACAGCTGTCGGGACAGGTCTGAATACGCATCCTGACTATACAGTACAGGTCGTGGCAAGGCTTTCGGAAACAACAGGTTATCCACTCGAACGTGCGCCCAACGCTTTTGAGGCACTTGCATGTCGAGACGCTGTCGTCAGTGCCAGTGGTGCTCTGAAAACATTGGCGGTCGCGTTGTTCAAGATCGCGAACGACATCCGATGGTTGGCATCGGGCCCGAGATGTGGACTCAGTGAATTGCGGTTGCCCGAAATGGAGCCTGGCAGTTCCATCATGCCCGGGAAGGTGAACCCAACACAATGTGAAGCGCTTACAATGGTGTGTGCACAAGTCATCGGGAACGATACGACGCTGGCGTTTGCGGGCGCGAATGGCGCGTTGCAGCTGAACGTATTTATGCCTGTAATTGTCTACAACGCTTTGCAGTCTATACAACTGCTTGGAGACGGGTGTGAATCCTTCCGTATTAATTGTGTGGAGGGGATTGTGCCGAACAATGAAGCGATAGGACAACATCTTTCGGAATCGTTAATGCTTGTGACGGCGTTGACGCCCCATATCGGCTACGATACGGCGGCAAAAGTGGCACAATACGCACATGAGCACGGGTGTACACTCCGTGAAGCTGCGGTTGCGATGGAGGTCCTGACGGGAGAGGCTTTCGACGAACTTGTTATTCCAGGCGACATGACGCGACCGAATTTGGGATAGGAAGCATTGTAGATAAACCCCACTGCAGGCGGGGGTTTAAACCCCGCCTGCAGTGTCTACGAAATAAAAGTCGTATTTTCGCAGGCGCGGTTTGGAACCGCGCCTACAAGAGAATTGCGTAAGTCTTGTTAGACATTATTCTTCATCCGAAACAACAGTATCTTCCGCATCCGTGAACAGGATTGAGGCAGATTCGTCAGATTCAATCTGCTCCTCGTCGCTGGATGCTTCTTCCTGCTGGAACACTTCCATGTTCTGGAAACTGGAGAATCCACTACCAGCGGGTATGAGACGACCGAGAATAACATTTTCTTTCAGCCCGAAAAGTTTATCGGTTTGTCCACTGACAGCGGCATCCGTTAGCACTTTCGTTGTCTGCTGGAAGGAAGCAGCGGAGATGAAGCTATCTGTGCTCAAAGAGGCTTTACTGATGCTCTGGAGAATCGGTTCACCTGTAGCAGGTGTTTTGCCTTGTGCGATAATATCGCTGTTGACGCGCTCAAAGCGTCTGCGATGCACCTCGTCATCCGGATAGAAGTCTGTGTCGCCAGGCTCGGTGATACGAATCTTGGTCAGCATCTGCCGTACGATTATCTCAACGTGCTTATCCTTGATAGTCCCTTTGCCGTAGACTTTCTGGACTTCATCAACGAGATACGCCCAAACCGCCTCTTCGCCTTCGACAGGTACACCCTCAATAGTGGTGCGTCCGATACTCAGAATATCGTGCGGATTGAGAAAACCATCGGTGAGGGGTTCACCGGCGTTCACCCAATCGCCTTCAGCGACGCGCCGCTTCTCGTCAGGAATCTGATAGAGACGACTGACATATCCCTCATGCTCGATACGATATGCTGGAACCCCCGCTTTTGTGCCTGCTGATTGGATGTATCCCTCAATTTCAGCGATTTGCGCAGCTTCACCGCGTTTTAGGCGACGTGCTTCAAACAGATCGGTAACGCGTGGAATCCCGGCAACGATATCAAGGTTCGCTGTTCTCTCATGGAGTTCAGCGAGCGTGTCGCCTTGACGTATGCGATCGCCTTCGGTTAAAGAGAAGGAGTAATCCGCGGGAATAACATGCGGCACTCGGGTTCCATCAGATGTTTCCACCTCAATTCGCATCTGAAGCGATAATTCATCCACTTCAAATCCGGGAAATTTCACCCGCGCCTCTGCGTATTGGCTCTCTGACAATTCATGGCCTTCAGCATACTCGCAATTCGGATGATAGACAGCAGTTACGGTATGGGAAACTTTCTTGTTCGCTTTCTCCAAGGCGCGAAATTCTTTTGATGGCAGAATTGTGCCCGGTTCAAGCGGTGTATCTGTATTCCGGCTGTCCTTAACAATCTCGTAGACGAGTTCAGTATCAAATCCTTTGAACTTTCGATTGTATGCCTTGTAATCCTCATCGCTAAGTTCGGTACCGGCCTCAAGTTCCAGTTCAGGATGATGTACGCTAATGACCTCATAGAGACTTGTGACTTTCTCGACGAGTGTCGGATCTGTCTTACGGAGTGCCTTATACTCAATTTCGGTGAGACGATCACCAACATTCACCGATGCGGTCCCGTCTTCAACGTTTGCCACTTTATAATAACGAGTGACTTCCAAGCCCTTATATTGTCGCCGCTTTGCGGTCGCTTCTTGTTGCGTTAGAAGTTCGTCTACCTTGAGTGTACAATCGGAATGATTGACAGCAGTTATACGATATAAGCGTTTTGCTTCAAAGCCACCTGTATCAATCTCGCTTGTAGAAGTGGTTAACCCTGGATAACGATCAGTATCCTGTTTTCCTTCACTCTCACCGAGTAAATCTCCCGGTTTAAGGGGGCAGTCAGGGTGATGGACTTGTGTTACGCGATGCCGTAGTTTTTGTACATCGAAACCGGTAAACCGTCTGTGTGCCTTGGTTAACGCGTCTGCTGTTAACTCTTCACCGACTTTAAGGGGACATTCAGGGTGATGGACTTGTGTTACGCGATGCCGTTCAGCTTCCTGTTTTTCAACCTTAAACGCCCAACCATTGTCTCGATACGCGCTGGCAGCACGATCATATTCGCTGGCGTTTAATTGGTGTTCAGCCTTAAGCGGCGCAGCATCTGATTGATCGCTATTGCCCTGTAAATTAGGCTGTTCGAGGAGTGAAGATCCGTTGGGGATTTCTTGGTTCACAACGTAAATTGGCTTTGAATCCATTTCAAATGGGGTCAGCCACGGGGTCATTTCCTCTGCTGGGACTTCCTGTCCTGCTTTAAATGGGAAAGACTTTTGGACTTTCTTATCTACATCAATTACCCGATAAATACGCTTGAAACCGACATCGCCGTTTTCGTCATCGGCGGATGCGTTCGTTTGTGCTACAGGTGCATTACCTGTTAGCTTCAGGTCTTCTTCCTTAACAAGTTCGTCAGTCTCTGGATTCAAGTAATATAATTCCACATTAAATCCTTGCCGAACTTTATCCTTCAGCTGCTGTGCGTTTTCTTCAGTAAGTAGGTCATCGACAGCCACCGAGATCTTAGAGTGATGCACTTGCACCACGCGATGGTGAAGTGTTACAAAGCGTTGGAAACCGTATTCTGCGAGTGCTCTGACGTATTCTGTCTGTGACAATTGCTGACCTACCCTCAAACCGCAGCTGCTATCCAAAACCTTGGTAACTTGGTACTGCCACGTCTTGGTATCAAAGCCTTTATAACGCTCAGCGTTTTCGCTATATTGTTTCTCACTCAGTAACTCGCCTGTGCGGAGTTGACAATCGGGGTGGTTGACCTGTTGCACCTTGTAAGCAGGTCCATCAAGGTTTGCGCGATTTTCGGTAGCTATCCAGAGTTCACGCTCTTTTTTCACCGTTCGTCCGGGCTGAAAATCTCGAAAATGCACAGTACCACTAACTTTGGACAGGATTCTATGCTGCCGCGCTTCGGACACATCTTCAACAGCACCGCCTGTGTGGAATGTCCGCATGGTTAACTGCGTTCCGGGTTCACCGATAGATTGGGCAGCGATAATCCCGACAGCTTCGCCAACATTCACAAGACCGTTGGTTGTAAGATCGTTACCGTAGCATTTGGCACAAATGCCTTCATCCGTCTGGCAAGTCAGCACAGAACGGACCTTCACCACTTTTATGTCAAGTTCATCAATCTGGTGTGCTATCTGCGTGGATATGACCGTGTTGGCAGGAACAAGGACATCATCACTCTGTGGATGTTTAATATCTTCGGCAGCGGTACGTCCGCTAATCTTAAAGGCGAGATCACCGCCTTCTGTTGCAAACTTCTGAATGCTGTTCAACGTCCCACAATCTTCGGTAGTCACGCGGACATCTTGGGCAACATCCACGAGTCTCCGAGTCAGGTACCCTGAATGTGCAGTTTTCAGAGCCGTGTCCACCAAACCTTTACGCGAACCGTACGTGGAATTGAAGTAGTCGAGGACATCTAAGCCTTCACGATAAGAGGAGGTGATAGGTGGAATGAGGATTTCGCCCGTCTGCTTTGCTTTCAAACCGATAACAGCACTAATTTGCATAAATGGATTTTTCCGTGCCCGGGCACCACTATCTGCCATAATATGAACCGGACTGAAACCTTCCACTGTTTTATCGTGAATCTCTGTTCCATCAGGATCAACATACGGATGAACCCTACGCGGGTCGCCGCGCTCAACAAGCGGTGTTTCCAGTTCAGGCAAGGTAGCAAACATAGTATTTTCTACCTCTGAGATCGCATCCAACCAAATCCGAATCTGTTCGTTTTCATGTTCTTCGCGATCGGTCGCCTCCACGCCTTCAAGGAGTGCATCAATTTCTTGTTCTGCCTTGTGCACTAATGTGTCTCTGTTATTAGGCGTGATATAATCCGTGATGCCGGGTGAAATACCGCTCAGTGTTGCATACTCAAAAGCGAGTTTTTGGACTTTTTCAAGTACTTCGGTTGTGACTCGGGTCCCTAATTCTCGGAAGCAATCCTCAATTATTGTAGACAATTCTTGTCCACCTGCTTCTGCATTGAAAAACGGGATATTTTGCTGCGAATGTTCATCTTCCCATTTTAATTCAGACGGCAGTACTTCGTTAAAGATAACCCGCCCGACTGTTGTGAGAATCGGCTCCGTTCCAGCACCGTTTCCATCGTGTCCGTTGGTTGCACAGAAGAGCTGGATACTGTCGTGCAGTTTGAGTTGCCCCGCAGCATGTGCGGTGATAACTTCTTCAGGGTGCGCGAAGCGTCGATGGTACCAGGGTTTGTCTTGGAAAGCCGTAAAAGAATCGGCATCGCCTGTGGTATATGCCTTGTGCAAAAGTGCGGCATCCTCAGCGTGTTCTGGTAGTGTCTTTGTGAGGAAACTGGGTCCAAGAACCATATCGAGTTCCGGGACAGTGATCGGACGACCGTGAGAAGGCTTCAAAATGTTATGACTGCTGAGCATTAATAATTTTGCCTCAGCCTGCGCTTCCACCGTCAGCGGCACATGAACTGCCATCTGGTCGCCATCAAAATCGGCATTGAAGGCTTTACAAACGAGCGGTGGGATTCTGATGGATTTACCTTCTACTAAAACAGGCAGAAACGCCTGAATACCGAGCCGGTGCAGCGTTGGGGGTCGGTTGAGTAGGACCGGATGATCGGCAATGACTTCCTCTACAACTTCCCATACAGGCGAATCGGAGTCAACGTGTTCAGCGATATGTTTCGCCCGCTTAATCGTCTGTGTATAACCATAGGCTTGTAGCCGTTCAATAATAAACGGTTTAAACAATTCAACCGCCATCCGCTTGGGTATACCACATTGGTGTAGCCCTAATTCAGGTCCGACAACAATCACACTACGCCCGGAGTAGTCAACCCGTTTACCGAGCAAATTCTGACGAAATCGCCCAATTTTACCTTTGAGTACTTCAGCGAGAGATTTGAGCGGACGGTTCCCTGGCCCCGTGACACGTCTACCGTGTCGTCCGTTGTCGAAGAAAGCATCAACAGCTTCTTGTAACATCCGTTTTTCGTTCCGAAGAATCACTTCAGGCGAACGGAGTTGTATCAACTTACGGAGTCGGTTATTGCGATTGATGACCCGACGATATAGATCGTTGAGGTCACTGGTGGCAAAACGTCCACCTTCAAGTGGAACAAGGGGACGCAAATCCGGTGGAATTACCGGGATAACATCAAGAATCATCCATTCGGGGCGCTGTCCAGCGTCCACAAAATCTGCCATCTGCTTCAGCTGCTTGGCAACCTTAGATTTCTTCTGATGGCTCGTGGTTTCCGCCAATTCTTGAGTTAATTCTTCTACCTTCGTTTCAAGGTCAATATCACTGAGAATTTCGCGGATGACTTCTGCACCGGTCCCCGCGCGAAAACCGCCCCAGTGTTTCGTACTATATTCTACGTATTCAACTTCGGTTAACACTTGACCGACTTCGAGTGGGCACTCTGGATCTGTTACCTCAGTGACAATAAAGCCTTCAAAATAGAGGACACGTTCAACATCACGTGAGGAGAGACCACAGAAAACGCCGATGCGTGAGGGGAGTCCCTTGAAATACCATATATGAGAGACAGGTGCAGCGAGTTGGATATAGCCGAGACGATCCCTACGGACACGTTGTTGTGTGATCTCAACGCCGCAGCGGTCGCATATCATGCCCTTATGTTTAATACGTTTATACTTACCACAGTTACATTCCCAGTCTTTTTGGGGGCCGAAGATCGCTTCACAGAAAAGCCCTTCAGGTTCCGGACGAAAAGAACGGTAGTTAATAGTTTCCGCTTTCTTAACTTCGCCGCAACTACATGTGCCTTTTTCTGGGCAGATAAAGGGGCCATCTGTAGCATCAGTAGGGTTTCGGCGCTTGCAACTGGTTTGCTTCGATGCGTCTTTTATCTGATCAGGCGAGGCTATTTTTATGGAGATGCTGTCAAATGCCGTGTTCATCAGGCCTCCTTATAGAGGTTGTCAGTTATCAGTTATCAGTTTTCAGGTAAAGGGAGCTCTGATTAATCAAACTGCTCTTTTAACTGACGACTGATGACTGATAACTAATTGCTATTCTTCATCTTTATCGAGGGATACATGGAGTCCGAGGGTTTGGAGTTCACGGACTAACACTTTGAACGATTCGGGTGTTCCGGGCGGATCAGGGTTTAGCCCCTTCACAACCGATTCATAAATTTCTCTTCTGCCAAGCACATCGTCCGATTTGAGTGTAAGCATTTCTTGGAGCGAATGCGCCGCGCCATAAGCTTCCAATGCCCAGACTTCCATCTCACCGAGTCGTTGTCCACCGTGTTGTGCCTTGCCGCCCAAGGGTTGCTGTGTAACGAGAGAGTAGGGGCCTGTAGAGCGGGCATGCATCTTATCAGCAACGAGGTGGTTCAATTTGAGAAAATAGACATATCCGACTGTCACTTCTTGTGCAAACGGATCACCAGACCTGCCATCAAAAAGAATGCTCTTACCCGTGCGCTTACTTCGTTCTGGGAGATCGGTTTCGCCAAGCATTTCAAAGACTTCATCCTCGGTCGCGCCGTCAAACACAGGAGATTCGACGTAGATGCCAAGTTCATGGCACGCCCATCCGAGGTGGATTTCCAAGATTTGACCGACGTTCATTCGCGAGGGTACACCCAAAGGATTCAACACTAACTCAACCGGTGTGCCATCAGGGAGGTAAGGCATATCCTCAGCGGGCAAAATTTTCGCGACAACGCCTTTGTTCCCGTAACGCCCCGCCATCTTATCACCGACAGAAATCGGACGTTTGCTGGCAACGTAGACTTTGACGCGTTTGATAACCCCGGGTTTGAGCTCATCGCCCATTTCCAATTGCTGAAGTGCCCGTTCTTTTTCCTCTGTGTAAGCAGTTATCCGACCCTGTGCCATCTCTTCAACACGCTGAATGTGCTCTCTCACTTCGGCAGCGGTCACATGGATGTCCGCAAGTGATAAGTTAGAAGCCTTCCGTGCCTTCTGATAGTCGGCATCGGCAACGTCTTCTCCAACCGATAATGTGCACTTCGGGTCGAAAACTTCGGTAATGTGCCAAACGCTTTCAGTTTTTAGACCTTTGGCAGTTTTACTGAATTCCTCTTTCTCTTCTGTCGTCAACCGCTGATTTGCGTCTATCGGACGTGCTGGGAAATCCTTACACGCCTTCTGATAGTCGTCATCGGAAATATCCTGTCCTTCAGTCAACGGACAGGTTGAATCAAAAACTTCGGTAATGTGCCAAAAGAGTTCGGCTTGTAAACCTTGGTAGATTTCACTGGAGTTTTTCCATTGCTCTTCAGTTAGTTGATCCCCTTCCGAGACGGGGCACCCAGATTTTTCAAGCTGCGTTATAACAGATTCTTCAAATTCAGAACGTGCTTTCGGTGCCAAGACTGTGTTATCCGCGAGTTCATAGAAATCCCAGTTATCGGGTTCAACGTCTTCTTCGGTTAGCAATACTGCGAATCGCGCACCTGCTGTCGTAAGCATTTCCGTGAGTTGCTCGGTCTCTTGTTCTTCTTCGGAATCTTCATCGTCAGTATGAGCGTCCTTACGCACAGCAATAGCAACCACGCTGCCGTCGTAACCAAGAAGCGAAACGTCAGCTTGTGCCCCTAAAGGTTCATCTTCCCGCAAATAGAGTTCGCTATCTCCTAAGAGAGGCTTACAAACTTCACTAAAATACGCCTCTACTGCGTTGAAGATTTCCGGAGGCGAAGCCTCGGAGATTCCTACGTCTTCAAAGTTCTCACTTTCGTCGTTATCAGGATCTATGGGGATATCCCCTAAAGCGTCCGGAGTCCGTGTTGCGATACTCGGGATTGGCTCAGGGATCTCTGTTACTCTATACCGCGGTTCAGCGATGAAGGCTTCAGCTGCTGTATCCTCTGTTACCTTGTGATATTCATCAGCAGTGAAACCGGAAATATAGGTGTCTAAAACCTCGGCAGTTAGGGTATCACCAGCATTCGCAAAGGGTTCAGAGTTATCTACTGCATAAAGCGGATCAACAAGTTCACATCCGATGAGCGTATTGCGAATTTCTTCAATTTTTCGACGGCGGATCGAAGCGGTCTGCTGCCGCCAAGTCTCTTCAACCTGCTTGCGCTTCGATTCATATCGCAAGTCCTCAGCCTTTGCCTGTCCCGCATCCGCTTGTGTCAAGTTCCCGCGCCGTTGTGCGCTATCGGGTTTGCGTGCAAATACCTTTACATCGATGACCACCCCTTCAACGCCGGGGCGGACGTAAGTAGAGGCATCCCGTACTTCTTTAACCTTCTCACCGAAGATTGCGCGTAGGAGTTTCTCTTCCGGTCCATATTCGCTTTCACCTTTCGGTGTAATTTTTCCGACAAGGATACTGCCAGCTTTAACAACGCTACCCACCTGGATAATGCCTTCTTCGTCAAGTTGACTGAGTCGTTGTTCGCTGACGTTCGGGATGTCGCGCGTAATTTCCTCTGGTCCCACCTTCGTTTCGCGCGCCTCGACCTCAAATTCTTCGATATGAATAGAGGTAAAGGTATCTTCTTTAATAAGCGTTTCGCTGATAAGAATGGAGTCTTCATAGTTGTGGCCACCCCAAGGCATGTAGGCACACAATATATTCCTGCCGAGGGCAAGTTCGCCGTTTTCCGTAGAGGTTCCATCAACGATAACCTGTCCAGCCTCAACTGTATCTCCGACTGCGACAATCGGATGCTGATGGATACAGGTGCCGCTGTTACTCCGCTTGAAGGTTTGGAGTTTATAGACATCGTACCCCATCTCACTGAACGTATTTTCACCTTCATCTTGATGAAGGGCTTGACCGGTGTATATAAGAATTTCGTCGGCAGAAACGCTTGTAACAGTCCCAGCACGTTTAGCAGTAATGAGCGCGCCTGAGTATCGTGCAGCGGGTTCTTCCATTCCTGTTCCGACAAGAGGTGCTTCTGGACGGATAAGCGGAACCGCTTGGCGTTGGTGGTTGGCACCCATCAAGGCACGGTTAGCATCTTCATGCTCCAAAAATGGAACAAGTGCGGCAGAGATACCTACGATCTGCTGTGGTGAGACTCCGATGTAGTCCACTTTTTTCATCGGTAGGGACAGTACATCTTCCCCACTGCGAACAGGCAATAACGCTCCGGAAGCATCCGTATCACCATTTGTAGTTTGCGGGGCATCGTGCTGTATCGCCTTCGCAGCAATGTAAGCAGTATCTTCGCTATCTGCTGTGAGATATTCAACGGGACCCAGAACTGATCCGTCTTCCACTTTATGATAAGGTGTTTCAATAAAACCGTAGGGGTTTATCCGACCGTAGCAAGCAAGAGAGACAATGAGTCCGATTGAGGGACCCTCAGGCGTTTCCAAGGGACAAACACGTCCATAGTGCGTCCTGTGTACGTCTCGGACCGCAGCTGTTGCCCTGTCTCGATGTAGCCCGCCGGGACCGATTGCGGAGATACGACGCTTGTGCGTTAATTCGTCCAGCGGATTAATTTGTTGCATGAACTGCGACAACTGGTTTGAACCGAAGAATTCACGGAGTGCCATCATGAGCGGTTTCGGGTTCACAAGTGAAGATGGCACAACTTTCGCGATATCGTTATTCGTGCTCAACCGTTCGCGCGTCGTCCTCCGAATTTGGAATAACCCCATTCGGAATTGGTTTTCGAGGAGTTCACCGATAACGCGGACACGGCGGTTGCCGAGATGATCGAGATCATCTTTCGGTGCAAGCCCGTTATGGACTCTAAGCAGGTGAGCTATTGTCGCGGCAATATCTTCGGGACGGAGCGTGCGAAATGTTTCCTCAGGCGGTTCTCCATAAACAGACAGGTTACTAAATTTTCGATTAAGTTTGTATCGCCCGACGACACCTAAATCGTAGCGGTGTGCGTCGAAAAGTAACCAAGCAAGGTGTTTGCGTGCATTCTCTATACTTGTAGCGTCCCCGGGTCTCAGCGTTCGGAAGATTGTAAGTAGTGCGGTATCCTTAAGCGAATATTGTCCCTCGTAGTCTGCTTGTCGGTCGCGTTCCAATGTGTTCCGTAAGAACCGGATATGTTGACAATCCTCAGTGTCGAGTACAGTGAGAGCTTCAACACCAGATTCCTGGAGACGTTCTAACTCGGTTTCGGTGAGGAGTGTATTCGCAGTGAGGAGGACTTCACCGGTTTCTTGATGGATAACGTCTTCGGCACAGACCCTATCCTGAGCATCCTCAGCCAAAATCTGCTCAGCCGTGAATGCTTTTTTCCCGTAGCGATCAAGTGCCGCTTCATGTTCTGAATTTGTCAGGATCTGTCCAACTGTGAACTCACATCCACTGCTGTGGGTATCAATGACGCGTCGGAGCAGTTCAGTTTCAAACCCCTTCCATGTTCTGCGGAGTTTTGTGCGTTCATTATATGAAATCTCCTGTCCTGTTTCCAGCGGGCAGTTCTTATCTGTTACCTTGGTGACGCGATAATATTTCTCGGCTTCAATGTCGGGATAGTCCTTCTCCGCCTGCCGAAATTCCGCAGCATTGAGTAGATCGCCAGGTTTAACCTGTTTTGTGGGACCTTCCACGTGTGTGATCTGCCATCCAGCGAGCACAAGTCGTTCCGTTTTGGCATAGAGTTTCAGGATGTCCGTGTCGGACTCCCAACCGAGCGCGCGCAACAGCACAGTCGCAGGCAGTTTTCTGCGCTTGTCGATACGGACATAAATCTGATCCTTTGTGTCTATTTCAAATTCGACCCATGCCCCACGATACGGAATAATTTGAGCAGTTGGTGTCCGTCTTCCTGTTGGTAGTGATTTTTCGAGAAAAATAACGCCCGGTGAACGATGCAGCTGACTCACGATGACACGTTCACTGCCATTGACGATAAAACTACCATTTTCAGTCATTAATGGAACTTCGCCAAGATAGACATCCGACTCATGGATACCTACGACGTGTGATTCGTCTGCGTCCGTATCCTCTTTATCGCGCAGGACGAGCATAATACGTGCTGTGAGGGATACCTGATAGGTTACGCCGCGCGCAACACACTCTTGTAATGTATATTTCGGGGTACCGAGGGTGTAATTAACAAATTCAAGGCTATTGACCTCCGAAAAATCTTGGATTGGGAACACTTCCTTAAACACTGCTTGGAGGCCTGTATCTGTACGTTGATCGGGTGAGACATCTCGCTGTAAAAAGGCATCATACGAAAGCCTTTGGGTTTCTATAAGATTCGGGAGATCTGCCCGAACCGGTGTTTTGGCAAAAGATTTTCTGGGCTGTTTGTTCACTGAATGGAGTCCCCCTATTTGGCGGTGGTTGTGCAGCTTAATGAGTAGACTTTTGAAAAAGCCTGCCCCGGAGATGCTTTTTCCGTCTTAACCGTCTTAATATGGTGACGCAGCATAGCATAACAGAATATTATACATTATAATTTCGAGAATGTCAAGAAAAAACTGAAAAAACGCATTTTTTCGTCATTTTAATCAAAAAATGTGTGATATTAATCTTATTATTTTTCAATTTTGGGCGTGATAAACGAAACATTGACACTTGAAACACCGTTTGCTATACTCCATGCATAGAATTTAGGGCAGCGACACGTAGAAAACTCGTCCTACGGTTGGACAATGGAGCGCGATATGGGAACTATTATGATGCCACAACCTGTTAAAGCTGTTATCGGTGTGTTGACCGTTGAACCGAGTCTTCTGCCAACCGTTTACGCTGAACTTACACAACGTTTGGGACCTATTGACTTTACAAGCGAGCTGCTGCATTTTACAAGTACAAACTATTATGAAGCCGAGATGGGTCCGAACATTCAAAGACAATTTATCAGCTTTGAAAGGCTCATTGATGCCGGTACGTTGGCAGAGATGAAACTATTTACAAATGCGGTAGAGCAAACCTTTGCTGTAAAAAATCCTGACGGAGACATGCGGCGTGTTAATTTGGATGCGGGGTACCTCTGCTTGGCAAAGTTAGTGCTTGCATCAACAAAAGATCACGCACACCGGATTTATCTCCGTGATGGTATTTATTCCGAGATTACGCTCCGCTTTTATCGTAAAACGTTCCGTCCGTGGGAGTGGAGTTACCCTGACTACCGACTTCCAAAGTATGTCGCTATCTTTAACCATATTCGCGAAATCTATAGGAATCAATTAGAAAATGCAGAAAATTCTTAAACAAACACGAAGCGCGGAATTTTCGTATCGGACGAAAATATTGTATTATATCATTATTAGCGGTATTCTTTGGATATATTCTATATCCAGTACTAATGCTGAACCTGTAGAAGTGGATACCCGCGCACGGGCACGCGAAATTGGCATCCAAATCGGGGACCTTCTAACCGGCACACATAATGCGATCACCGATGTTGCTGGCGTAAAGGTTGGACATGTCACGCTGAACGCAGGGGATTCGATTCGCACCGGTGTTACGGCTATCCTACCGAGTGACGATATTTGGACAGCGCGTCTATTCGGCGCAGCATATACTATCCACGGCAACGGCGAAGCAACCGGCATCGCCCGTATTAATCAAGCGGGGTGGGTTGAATCGCCTATATTGCTTACAAATACGCTCAGTGTTGGTGCTGTTCATGACGGTGTTGTGCGATATATTGTGAAAAGGTATCCTGACAATAACATTGTGCTGCCGATTGTGGCAGAATGTTATGATGGTGGTTTGAATGACATCAGTGGACTCCATGTCACACCAGAACATGCGATTGAAGCCATTGAAAATGCCACCGATGGTCCTGTAATCGAAGGCTGTGTCGGTGGTGGCACCGGTATGCGATGCTACGGATTCAAGGCTGGTATCGGTACATCCTCTCGTGTGTTATCCGAAGAACGCGGTGGATGGACAGTCGGTGTACTTGTTAACTCTAATGGCGGGCGGCGGCATCAATTGCGAATTGATGGCGTGCCTGTCGGTAGAGAAATCACTGGATCGCCACCGAAGCCGACGAGAGATGGTTCGTTTATTATTGTTATTGCGACAGATGCCCCGTTAACGCATCGCCAATTGAAACAGTTAGCAATCCGCGCGACACATGGACTTGCCCGTACAGGGACACCGAGTACAGATGGTAGCGGTGAATTCGTCATCGCGTTTTCCACTGCGAATATCTTTCCGAGCAGGACAGAAACCGGCACCTTTTCAATCGAGATGCTCAGCAATGGACGCTTAAGTTCGCTGTTCCAAGCCGTTATTGAGGCGACGGAAGAGGCTATTGTTAATTCGATGACAATGGCAACAACGACCACTGGACGTAACGGTAGAACGATGTACGCCATTCCGTTGACAGAACTACAAAAAGTGCTGAAGGCATACGGACGTTAATAGGGTCTCTAAACTGAAGCGATGGGATTCGCACCCGGAGCAAGAGATTCAGGCACCACTTCGTAATGTGAAAATTCCAACGTGAATGTTCCCCGTCCCTGCGTCATGGAACGGAGTTGTGTCGTGTATTGGAATGTCTGCGATAATGGGATAACAGCATTGATAGTGCTTCGCGCGGATTGCGACCCGCCTCCGGTATCGGACGTATCTTGCGTCGTACTCTCGTTAATCTGTGCGCGGCGTGAATTCAGATCCCCGATGACTTTACCGACATGTTCATCAGGAACAGTGATGTGTATCTGCATAATTGGTTCTAAGAGTAAGGGATTCGCCTTTCTGACTGCGTTCTCAAAAGCGAGAGTTGCTGCCGCTTCAAATGCGACTTCTGAGGAATCTGTTGGATGATAGGAACCGCCTATGAGCGTTACTTTGACATCTTGCATCGGGTATCCGATGCGGGGGCCTGTTCCCATGGCACCTTCCAATACCTTTTCAATAGGGGGGATATAGTGCCGTGGAATCTGTGTCTCGTCGGTGTTATCTTCAAACTGAAATCCGTCGCCGCGTGCTAACGGCTCGACGGTGAGTAACACATCACCGTAGATGCCTTCCTCATCTGTTTTATGGATGTGTGTTCCACGCGCTTCCGCAAGGGTACTAATAGTTTCACGATACGCGACTTGGAGTTTGCTTACTCGCGCATTTACGCCAAATTCACGGACCATTCTGTCAGTCAAAATCTCCAAATGGAGTTCACCCATGCCGGAGATAATCCGCTGTCCGCTTTCCTTATCAATTCCGACGGTGAAGGTCGGATCTTCGTCCATTAATTTTTCGAGCGTCTCTTCTAATGCGTCCGCGTCGCTGGCACGCTCAGGTTCAATTGCAATGGAGATAACCGGTTCTGGAAAAGTAATGGGTTCTAAGAGAATTGGCTCTTTCGTACCGGTTACGGTATCTCCAGTTTTGGTGTCTTTAAGCCCAACGAGCGCAACGATGTCGCCAGCGTAAGCCGCGTCGGATACCGCCTCTTTATTCGCATGCATCTGCAAAATACGATTGACCCGTTCTCGTTTCTCAGAACGGACGTTATAGACTGCCTCTCCGCGCTTGAGCGTGCCAGAATAGACGCGGCAGTAAACGAGTTTGTCCACTGTCGGGTGGCTTGCCACCTTAAACGCCAAGGCTGCCAAGGGGGCAGTGTCGTCTGCGGGGCGTGTTATCTTAGCTTCTGGATCGGCTGCGTCTGCTTTGCGTTTGGAACGCCCGCTTCCAGCAACAGGATGTTGGACAGTTCCTTCAATAGGAGGTACATCGATAGGAGAAGGCAAAAAATCGATGACTGCGTCAAGCAGGGGTTGAACGCCTTGATTCTTCAGAGAACTCCCACACAGAACCGGTACGAGTGTTCCATTTAAAGTGGTAACCCGAATTGCCTGCAACAATTCATCGCGGGTTATCTCTTCTCCGCCAAGGTACTTTTCAAGTAACGCTTCATCTTCAACAGCGATGCTTTCAAAAAGGGTCTCCCGTGCCTGTTCCACTGCCTCCTGAAATTCCGGTGGAATTTGTGTTTCCACAAACGTCTGTCCTTGGTCTGCTTCCTCCCAGCGTATTGCTTTCTCGGTGATCAGATCAATAACGCCAGCAAAGTCTGAACCTTCGCCGATTGGCAATTGCAGAGGGAGCGGGTTCGCACCTAACCGTTCTTTCATCATCTCCAGCGCGCGGTCGTAATTCGCACCAACCCTATCCATCTTATTGACAAAAACGATACGCGGCACATTGTAACGTTCTGCTTGATGCCAGACGGTTTCTGACTGTGGCTCTACACCACCGACAGCACAGAAAAGTGCTATGGCGCCATCCAAAACCCGTAAGGAACGCTCGACCTCTACCGTGAAATCGACATGTCCGGGTGTATCGATGAGGTGAATTGCGTGATCACGCCAGAAACAGGTGGTCGCAGCGGCGGTGATTGTCACACCGCGTTCTCGTTCCTGCACCATCCAATCCATCTCAGCGGTGCCATCATCTACCGCCCCGATCTTATGTTTTTTACCGGTATAGAAAAGGATTCGTTCAGTCGTGGTTGTTTTCCCGGCATCAATGTGTGCTGCAATGCCGATGTTGCGTACGTTTTCAATCGGATATTGGCGTGCCATTTTTTCCTTCAGATTTGTGCCTACATGTTGTCGTTCCACTGGAGAACAACACCGAGTAAGTCAGGGTTCCATTCCATGAGCAGTTGGTATGCCTTCGGTGCGTCTTCGCCTGAGACGCGATGAGAAATCAAAGGTGTGACGTTAAATCGTTTCTGAGCGATGAGTGTTAGCAGCAAAAGACTATCATCTTCAAGCGTCCAGAAGTTTGGTGAGGACTCTTGGCGCGGACGTATAGAATTGTGTGCCCCGTAAAGGATAAGTCCTTTTTTATGCACATCACGGTAAAAGTTCACTTTCGGCGTTTCGCCGCGTGTACTCGCTAACAGTACCACACGCGCGCCCCAACCTGCTACATCTAAGGCAGTGCTAATCGCGTCTGGATGCCCTGTTGCCTCAATAACAACGGCCGGTCCATCATCTTCCGTAATATCATTTAACTGTGTGGAAAAATCAGTGTCTTCTGGGTTGAGGGTGTAGTCCGCGCCCATACTTTTGGATGTTTCGAGCCGGCTATCAGTGAGGTCCGCTGCAATAACGGGGAATGCACCACTGAGTTTTGAGAGTTGTAGTGCGAGCAGCCCGATGAGTCCCTGCCCTAAAACCAATGTCGCCTCTCCTAATTCAATGTGTGTCTTTCGGACACCTTGCAGTGCGATTGCCCCGAGGTTAAAGAAAACTGCCTCTTCGGGTGGAACATCAGTGGATGACACTTTCAGCAAACGATTCGGCGCGGTTACAAAATGGCTGGTGTGTCCTTGGGTAGAGGCGACGCGTTCACCTACTTGACAGTTCGTAACTGCTTTCCCGACCTCTATCACCGTACCGATGTTGCTGTAACCGGGACGCGATGGGTATCTGCCTTGTGCGTTCGGGAGCCCTAACAAAAACGCGCGTTCCGTCCCCGGACTAATGAGCGTACATTCTGTAGCGACGATGACTTCATCGTCTCCAATGGGCGGTAACTCAAATGTCTCAACGTCAACTTTGGCGCGGCTCGGCCAGACAACTCGTTGTGCTTTCATCAAAAAATATGAACCTCTTAATGACAGAAGGATAGTTGTTTTTCAGCAGTATACCAGAGAAACAACTATCCGTCAAGAGTTAATCCGCGAACCGTCCAATAGCGCGGACGTTTGCTGCGTTAATTACCGGTCTGATCTGCGAGGCCCCACGGTAATATAGTCCCCACCGCGATTATCTGGCAACTTGACATAGAGGAGTACACGCCCCTTATTCTGCCCTTTCAGTTGCTCAGCGACGCGGGAATACGCTTCAAGGTCATCAATCGGTATCCATTCCATTTCTTGGATAAGATATCCGGGTTTGATACCTTCTTTCTCGGCATTACTGCCGCGTTCAACTTGTGTGACAATAACGCCTTTTGCGCCCGAAGGATAGCCGTAACGTTCAGCCAGCTCAGGGGTTAGATCTTCAACCTGAAGTCCCGCCAACTTTTCTTCTTCTACTTGCTCCACTATTGGTAGTTCCTCATTGGGTGAGAGTGAAGCAAGGGTTTCTCGTGTACGTTTACCCAATTTAACAGTCAACTGTCTTTCTTTGCCGTCCTCGCGGACGACTCTCACTTCAACAGATTTACCAACCTTTGTTGCTGCGACAATATGCAGCAAGTGATACTGGTCTTGGACTTGCTGCTCATCAAAAGTAAGAATAACATCACCGCGCTGGATGCCTGCTTTTTGGGCGGGGCTTTTCGGACCAACAACTTCAACGAGTACACCGCGTGGCATATCAAGATTCAGTTTCTCCGCTAACTCAGCACTCACTGGATCCATACTAATACCGAGCCAACCGCGTTCCACCTTACCGTTTTCTATAAGTTGTGGCAAGATCTGTTGTGCCAGATTACTTGGAATAGAGAAACCGAGTCCGATGTTTCCCCTGGTAATGCTATTGGTGGCAATTAGCGTATTGATACCGACCAATTCGCCACGAATGTTAATCAGGGCACCGCCACTGTTCCCTATATTAATCGGGGCATCCGTTTGTATGAACTGTCCATAGGTGGTGAATCCTGTCCTCCCCTTCGCGCTAACAATACCGCGCGTCACTGTTTGGGAATAGTTCAGCGGTGTTCCGATGGCGATAACCCACTCACCAACTTCAAGCGCGTCCGAATCACCGAACGGTAGGACTGGCAGTTCTTCAGCATCAATTTTAATAACTGCTAAATCGCTACCACCGACCTCACTCTGCGCATCATCGCGCCCGACTAACTCGGCATCATACTCGCTGCCGTCCGATAGGGTTACCTTAATCTCGTCGGTGCCCTCAATAACATGGTTATTGGTAAGGATGTAACCGTCGTCACTGACAATTACGCCGGAGCCAACACCTGTACGGGGTCTTGGGTTAGGAAGTTCAGGGGCTCTGCGTTCTTCAAAAAAGCGTCTGAAGGGGCGTGGAAGCTCGTCGCCGAAAAAGCGTCTAAATTCCTCTTCTTCCTCAGGTGTCAGTTGATTTCTTTGTGATGTCACAATCCTATTTCGTCTTGTTTGTGTTGTAATTTTCACAACCGCAGGACGTGTCCGTTTGATTAAATTAATGAACGCCCGATTTGCCCGCTCCAAGTGCTGAAAATCTTCGGATGTTTCAAGCGTGTCGTTTGTCTGTCCGATTGCTGTTTGCACTGCGAACTCATCTGTATCCCAACTGATAACGATTCCTGTGACAACGATGAGTGCTGCTACAATCAAGATGACCCGTCCAGGGCTTTGAAGTGTGTTTCTGAATTTCATGGTATAACCTCCAGTATAATTTATTGGCGAAAACTCCGATTTCGGAGATGATCGGAACCATTTGTTTAAGTTTTTTGTGTTTTCGTCCTAAAGACACACCTATTGGAAAAAAAAGTTGCAAAAAAGTTGGAAAAATGTGGTGTATTTGAAAAACATCGGACACCGCAATTTCTATTTACTCGCCGCGTGAAATTCTTTCTACATGTTCACGGGCAATAGGTTCAGGGCACAATTTGATGAAGAGCCATGCGCTGGGGATAAGAATCAGAAAAGCACCAACGACGATGTCGTCAAATCGACCAATGATCGGGAGAAAATCAAAATCAAGTGGATTGATCAAGTAGGCAGCTGCGAAGATAATCGCCAATAATTCAGCGAGGATGAGGATCGCTTTTCGATGAATAGGAACGCGTTCATCAAAAAAGAGTCGCCACGCCAACTTGACGAAATTTGGGAAATGGAGGAGAAGACGGAAAAGTCGAAAGGAACCTGGTCCTTTACCACCGAAGAAAAAAGAGTTCAGCATAATTTTAAAGTTTATCAGAACGATTCTTTATATGCAAACCAATTTTTCAGAAGTTATCAGTTAATTTGAGAAGTCGGGATTCGGAGACCTAAAGGTCACCCTTATAAGAGAACTGAATGGTTCTGATATCAATCTATATTAACTTGACCGGTAGACGCTATTTTGGTATACTATCCGAAAATGGCGTAAGCCAAATACTAAGGAGTCGTTATGGCAACACAAAACGCGCGCTCTGCAAAACAGATCGCAGCGCAGCTTTATACTGTCAGAGAATTTACCAAAACTGAGGCGGATATTGCCGAAACAATGAAAAAGGTTCGGCAGCTCGGCTATGAAGCGGTGCAATGCTCTGCACTTGGTCCGATTGAACCTGCAGCCCTGAAAAATATCGTTGACGGGGAAGGCATTAGCATCATCGCTACGCATACAAGTTATGAACGGATGCGGGATGAACCGCAATCTGTTATTGATGAACATCAATTGTGGGGATGCAAGCATGCCGCGATTGGCGGACTTCCCGGCGAATACCGTACGGCTGAGGGATACGCAACATTCGCGAAAGAGGCATCCGAAGTCGCGGCACGACTCGCCGAAGGCGGGTTGACCTTTTCCTATCACAATCATAGTTTCGAGTTGGAACGCTACAACGGACGCACTGGGCTGGAAATTTTATATGCCGAAAGCGATCCAAACTATTTTAAGAGTGAACTCGACACGTACTGGATTCAACACGGTGGTGGTGATCCTGCGGAATGGGTCCGTCAGTTAAAAGGCCGCGCCGACATTATTCATCTCAAAGACATGGCGATGGAAGGTTCCTCGCAACGTTATGCGGAAGTCGGTGAAGGTAACCTTAACTGGCCTGCCATCTTAGATGCGTGTATCTATGCAGGCGTTGAATGGTATATTATCGAACAAGATAGCTGCTATGAACGTGATCCGTTTGAAAGTTTAGGTATCAGCCTCAGAAATCTGAAAGAGATGGGTTTTGCGTAGGCGTATTAATTATATCCGAAGTCGAGGGCGAGGCAAAAAACTTCGCCTTGCCCGTCGAAATAAATGACAAATAGAGGCGCGACGCATTCGTCCTATATGGACTGAAGATTTCCGCCAACCGTCTATTTTTTTATTTGACATTCACCGAGACTTATGATACAATTAAATGGATTAATTTTGTGAATGACGGGGCGTGGCGCAGCCCGGAAGCGCGCTTGAATGGGGTTCAAGAGGTCGCTGGTTCGAATCCAGTCGCCCCGATTTCTGATATATAAATTCGGTTTGTCAGTGTTGCGGTTACAAGCCGTGGAGCAAGTGGCAAAGAAGAGAGGGAGTTATAGTAGTGGATAAGTCGTGCGTGAATGTTGGCATTTTAGGGTGGGGTACCGTTGGCACGGGTGTCTCTAAAATCCTATTAAATCAGAATGCCCTCATTGCGAAAAACAGTGGCATTGAATTATGCGTAAAAAAAATAGTCAAACGGACGCTGCCCGCGACGCGAGAAGGCGTTGAACTCCCTGCTGACTGTCTGACAAGCGATCCCGCCGAAGTCGTTGATAATCCGGACATTGATATCGTCGTTGAGCTTATTGGTGGAACCACGGAAGCACACACATTTATCAGTCGTGCGATCCGAAATGGTAAGCATATCGTCACAGCGAACAAAGCTCTCCTCGCAGAACACGGCAGCGAATTGTTCCAACTCGCTTCGGAACACCGAGTTAGCCTTAATTTTGAGGCAAGTACAGCGGGGGGTATTCCGATTATCAAGACGCTACAAGAGAGTTTCGCTGGTAACCAGATTCACTCGCTCTATGGCATCGTGAATGGAACATGTAACTACATCCTCACGGAGATGCACGAACGGAGTGTCGATTTCTCGGACGTTCTGAAAGCGGCACAAGATAAAGGCTATGCCGAAGCCGATCCAACGTTCGATGTTGAAGGTATTGATGCCGCACAGAAACTGATTCTCCTGATCGCTCTTGCCTATCGGAGCAATGTTTCACTATCGCAATTCCACGTTGAAGGTATCACAGGTATTACCCAGAAAGAGATCCAATACGCGCGTGAGCTGGGTTACGTTATTAAATTGCTCGCCATCGCGAAGTTAAGCGACGGAAACCGTGTAGAAGCGCGCGTGCATCCGACGCTCGTGCCAGAGCGGAGTCTGTTAGCGAATGTCGGCGGTGCGTTTAATGCAGTTTGCGTCATCGGCGACGCGGTGGGTCCCACTCTTTTCTATGGACAAGGTGCCGGTGAGATGCCGACAGCAAGTGCAGTTGTTGCGGACATCATTGACGCTGGAAAATCTGTGCAACAAGGCGTGAGCTCCCCGATTTCGCAAGCATGGCTTGCCGGTTCACAATCGGAAGTGGATGTTTCCCCTATTGATGATATAGAGACGCGCTACTATCTGCGTTTTGTGGTTGCTGACCGTCCTGGTGTCCTTGCGAAAATCGGTACCATTTTAGGCAACTGGCAAATCAGTGTCGCTTCTGTGATCCAAAAGGATCCTCACGGTATGGAGACTGTGTCACTGGTTATGCTGACCCACAATGCACGGGAAAAGAATATGAAAGCAGCACTTGCAGAGATCCATACACTTGAAGCTGTGAAAGGTGATACACAACTCATTAGGATCGAAGAAGAAGTCGATTTTTAATTTTTCAAAGTTAGGGACAGGACTACGTGTTCGTCCATTTTTGCCATTTGACTGTCATAGTTAGGAAAACCTGAAGACTGCCTGATGATAGATGCTTGAGGGGAAATTGGATATGCAGGAAGGCATAAAAGACACGTTAGTATTTGACATGAAAGACTTTCGACACGAGGACTTCAAGGCATACGAAGCCCTTGTGCCGCCCGCGTCCCTGAGTTTGGATTATGAAGAGGCGGATTTCATTAAACCGCTGTCGTGTGCAGTCCAATTATTTCGTCAAGGCGACGATAATGTTTATGTGATAGCCGACATTGAAACGGAAATTTCGGTAGAGTGCCGACGGTGTATTACGCTGTTTGCGGTGGACATAGCAACAAAACTTGAACTGTTATTCTCTATGAGTCGTGAATCGCCGGAAGAGAGTGAAGCGGATGAGCGATATTACGATGGAGAGACCGTAGACATTTCAGAAGATGTGCGGCAGATGCTCGTCCTTGAGATACCGGCATGGGCACTCTGTTCGGAGACATGTGAAGGGCTCTGCCCAGAATGTGGTGCGGAACTCAATAGTGACGGATGTTCTTGCGAGAGAGTTGATACGTCACCGGCACAAGCTTCTAACCCGTTTTCGGTTCTGTCAAAGATGCTGGAAGATAACTAAAATCATAACAGATATCAAATTGTGGGAGCGAACTTTAGAATCACGATTATTAAGATTACAAAGAATTGTAAGGAGATAACCGATGGCGCATCCAAAACGGAAAACGTCAAAATCAAAAAAAAGAATGCGGCGGAGCCATAACGCGCTCCATGACAAAGCCACAAGCGTCTGTTCATATTGCGGAGAAACGATCATTTCTCATCGTCTCTGTTCCGGATGTGGGCATTATAACGGACGACCCGTGCTAAAATCTACTGACGAGGCGTAGATAAGGTGTCGGTCAGAAGGGCCGATGGGATTTCGCAGTGAGTCTCGGCTCGCAAGCAGGACCTTACAACGCCAAAAACGCCAAGAGAGATATAATGACGCAACTTCGATATGCAACCATCACAGGCACGGGTTCTTACCTTCCTGAACAGGTTGTTACCAACTTTGACCTTGAGAAAATGGTGGATACAAGTGACGAATGGATTCGTCAACGCACAGGAATTGCGGAACGACGTATCGCTGAAGACGATGTCGCTACTTCTGATCTCTGTGTGCATGCTGCACGATGGGCTATTAAAAACGCTCACATAGATCCGCTTGACATTGAGATGATTCTCGTTGCTACCGTTACACCTGACACGTTTTTTCCCTCAACAGCGTGCTATGTCCAGAAAGGTATCGGAGCGAAGAACGCCGCCGCTATGGATGTATCTGCCGCATGCGCTGGTTTTCTTTATGGGCTGGATTTAGCCGATGGAATGATTAAATCTGGACGGTACAATACGATTCTCGTTGTCGGTGGCGAGGTTTTCAATAACATCATTGATTGGAATGATAGAAGCACATGCGTTCTCTTTGGAGATGGCGCGGGTGCTGCTGTCGTCCAAGCCACAGATGAGCCCAAAGGAATTCTTGCATCTTACATCGGGTCCGATGGTGATTATGCTGATATCGATCTGCTTGGTATTCCTGCGGGTGGATCGAGAATGCCGATTACCCAGGTAGCCATTGACCAAAAGCTTGACAAACTTCAGATGAATGGGCGTGAGGTCTTTAAACTGGGAGTACGGCTTATGCCCGAAGCTGCGCAACGTGTTTTACGTGAGGCAAATGTCAGCGTTGAGGATATTGACCTGTTGATTCCGCATCAAGCGAATTTGCGCATCATTGAGGCAGTCGGCGATAGGCTCGGTGTTCCACGAGAGAAAGTTTATGTTAACGTTGATAAATATGGGAATACCTCTGCAGCAACAGTAATTATCGCCTTAGACGAGGCGATTCGTGAGGGACGGGCAAAGCCGGGAGACTTACTTCTGTTTGTGACTTTTGGCGCAGGCTTAACATGGGGAAGCACGCTCCTACGATTGTAACCGAGATACGAAAGTCGCGTAGATGCATCAGGAGTTATGAGACAACTCGCCTTTATTTTTCCAGGACAAGGATCACAACAAGTCGGCATGGGTGCGGAATTAGCACGAACCTACCCAACTGCCGCTGAGGTTTTTCAGGAAGCCGACGCAGCCCTTGGGCGCGCTTTGAGTCAGCTCTGTTTTGAAGGTCCGGAGTCAGACTTGAAGCAGACCGAAAACACACAACTGGCGATTTTGACATGTAGTGTCGCAACATTGCGCGTTCTAAAAGAATTTGGCATCGTCCCAACTGCAGTTGCGGGACATAGTTTGGGAGAGTACGCCGCGCTCGTGGCAGCAGAGGTTCTTGACTTCTCGGATGCTTTGCAGTTGGTCAATGCACGTGCCAGTTTAATGGCAGAGGCAGGCGAAACACAGCAAGGCACGATGGCGGCAATCCTCGGAATGAAGGTAGAACACCTTCAACAGTTCTGCGACACGACTGATGGGATTGTGAACATCGCCAACTACAACTGCCCCGGACAATTAGTAATTTCTGGAGAGGTGGATGCTGTCAACCGCGTTGTTGAACTGGCGAAAGCGGAAATTGGAGCGAGACGGTGCCGTCTTTTACCTGTAAGCGGGGCATTTCATTCACCTTTAATGGTGCCCGCGCAGCAAAAATTTGGATCCGTGCTTAATTCGGTGACGATGCAACCGCCGAAAGTTGATATTGTAATGAACGTAACGGGTGAGTTTTCGGCAGATGCGGGGGACATTGGAGCTCTGCTATTTCAACAGATAACACAACCTGTCCAATGGGAAAAGACACTGCGAACGATTGAGAAAACAGGCATCACACATTTTGTAGAGGTAGGTCCCGGAAAGGTTCTGTCTGGCTTAGTAAAACGAACATTACCGGAAAGTCGTGTTATGAATGTTGAAGACGTTGAGACGTTGTCCCTTGCAGCAGGTGAAAATGGTGAGTAAATGGACGTAACAACGGAACAGAGTGCTTTTAGAACAGATATGCTGAGCGGTAAA
The DNA here is from genome assembly GCA_022394775.1 of Candidatus Poribacteria bacterium. Taxonomy (GTDB): domain Bacteria; phylum Poribacteria; class WGA-4E; order WGA-4E; family WGA-3G; genus WGA-3G. The sequence continues at coordinate 10,960 of JAGFCB010000054.1, read as the reverse complement.
ACGGCTATTGTTACAGGTGCCTCGCGTGGTATCGGTGCGGCGATTGCCCAGAGACTCAGCGAAGCCGGGGCGAATGTCGTACTTTGCTCACGTTCTGCTGAGTCAGTCGCGCAGATTGCCGATACACTGCAGAGCAAAGGCTACGCTACCTATGCAATGGCTGCCAATATCTCTGAAAAGGCTGATGTTGAAGCACTTATTGAAAAAACGATTGATCAGTTTTCGCAAATCGACATTCTCGTGAACAACGCTGGGATTACGCGGGACATGCTGCTCATGCGTCTCAAAGACGAAGACTGGGACGCTGTGCTACAGACGAATCTCACCGGCACGATGTATTGCACCCGTGCAGTCCTTCGCCCGCTGATACGCCAGAAAAGTGGACGAATTATCAATATCTCATCGGTTGTTGGATTGGTCGGGAACGCGGGACAAGCGAATTACGCCGCTGCGAAAGCGGGTATCATTGGCTTCACAAAGGCGACGGCAAAGGAAGTCGCCACCCGTGGTATCACAGTAAATGCTATTGCCCCGGGTTTCATAACAACAGACATGACAGCACAAATATCGGAAGAGAATCAGAAACAACTACTTGAACTCATCCCACTACGGGAGTTTGGGCATCCAGAAGATGTAGCAGACGCTGTCTGTTTTTTAGCATCGGATGCTGCGCGCTATATCACCGGCCAAACCCTTCAGGTTGACGGTGGCATGGTGATGTAATTTATCGGCTTCCGGCTATCAGAAACCAAGAGATTTCTTGCTGACAGCCGACAGCCATAATTTTATAGGAGATCAGAAAAACACTTATGGCAACAAATCAAGAACGCCTTATCGAAATTATCGCGAAACAACTCGGTGTTGACGAAGATAACGTCACCCCAGATGCCTCCTTCATGGAAGACTTGGGTGCCGACTCGCTCGACACTGTTGAATTGGTCATGGCACTTGAAGAGGAATTCGAGATCGAAATTCCCGACAGTGACGCTGAGAAGATTCAGACGGTTCAAGATGCCCTGAGTTACCTTGACGAACATGTATAGGTTAATGAATGGTAATCGGTTTGCCTCGCAGTGAGAGTTTTCTGTTAAAAAACCTTGAGGTAACAATTCACTTTGCCTTGGAGTACTCCAAAGTGAGGGGATTGTTACAGAGAACCTCTGACCGATAACTGATAACCGATAACTAATAACCCCTAAAAAAGAAGGATCGGTCTCGTGGAGCGTGTAGTTATTACAGGAATCGGTGTTGTCAATGCAATTGGCAACACGAAAGAAGAATATTGGGATGCGCTTGCCGTCGGTAAAAACGGAATCGGACCTTTAACGTATTTTGATGCCTCCGAGCATCGCACCCAAATCGCCGGAGAGGTAAAGGATTTTCAGGCGGAACAGTACATGGATCGCCGATCGGCATCCAGGCTCCCGCTTTTTATTCAGTACGCGCTTGCTGCTGCAGTTATGGCACACGAAGATGCCGGTTTGGACCTTGATACAGTGGATCCGTATCGCGCAGGCGTTCAAATCGGATCTGGGATTGGCGGCATCGGTGTCCTTGAAGATAACGCAAAAATTCTCGCCGAAAAGGGTGCTAAACGCGTGAGTCCGTTCCTTGTACCGTACATGATTATTAACATGGCAGCGGGACAGATCTCAATCCATTTTAACCTCAAGGGCCCCAATTCTACGTCCGTCACGGCGTGTGCAAGCGCGAACCATGCGATGGGGGATTCATTTCGTATCATTCAGCACGGCGAAGCAGATGTGATGTTTACCGGCGGTACGGAATCGGCGATTACGCCATTAGCTTTTGCAGGGTTCTGTTCAATGCGCGCCATGTCGGAGCGGAACGATGAACCTGAACTTGCCTCGCGCCCCTTCGCTAAAGACAGGGACGGCTTTGTCATGGGCGATGGTGGCGGCGTACTCATCTTAGAATCGCTATCGCATGCGAAAGCGCGTGGTGCCCATATCTATGCGGAAATAGTTGGGTATGGGAGGACCTCAGATGCTCACGATATGGTCAGCCCGCCTGAAGATGGCGAAGGGGCAGCAAAGGCAATGGAATTCGCACTTCGGGATGCCGGATTGCCTTTAGATACCGTCGATTACATCAATGCACACGGCACCTCCACACCGATCGGCGATATTGCTGAAACGAACGCCATTAAAATGCTGTTCGGCGAACAAGCATACAAAATTCCCGTTAGTTCTACGAAATCGATGGTTGGGCATCTGCTCGGTGCCGCCGGGGCTGTGGAACTCATCGCCTGCTTAGGGGCAATGGAGAAAGGCTTCCTACCACCAACTATCAACTACGATATGCCAGATGAAGCCTGCGACTTGGATTACGTTCCAAATGAGAGCCGTGATGCAAAAATTTCGGTGGCACTTTCCAATGCGTTTGGTTTTGGTGGACACAACACCTCAATTGCCATCCGCAAATTTACAGGTTAATAGTGTAAAGGATAACTCCTGCATTGTAAGTTCCATGCCCAGAAAAATACGACAACTCATCTCGGACTTGAGAAAAGCAGGATTTATCAACGTACGCGGAAAGGGGAGCCACAGGATTTACGAACATCCCAAAGGTCCAATGGTTGTTATTTCTGGAAACCTTGGTGATGATGCTAAGTTTTACCAAGAAAAGCAGGTTAAATCGAAAATTGAGGAATCTCAAAAATGAGTGAAAGTGCGAAATACATCAAGATTGTCGAATGGTCAGACGAGGATGAATGTTTCATCGGATATTGTCCGGGCATCATTGGTCCATGTTGTCATGGCGATAACGAAGTAGAAGTTTTCCGGCAATTATGCGAGATTGTTGATGAGTTGTTAGCGCACGTACGAGAAAAAAATAAACCTCTCCCGCAGCCGACTGTCGGTAGGAACCTTGAGGAACTTTTGTTGAGTGCCTAATCAGTTTGTGGCATTCACGAATCGCCGAGGTTCAGCTATGTTGCTACCAACTGCAAACGCTACGCATTTAGTCTATATTGGCTTCGGAAGTAACATTGGCAACCGACTGACGCATATCCAGAACGCTATCCACGCCTTATCGAAAACGGAGGGAATCACCCTACAAAAGATTTCCTCCGTGTACAAAACCGACGCCGTAGGATATGAGGCACAAGCCCAATTTCTGAACGGTGTCACTGCGATTCAAACCAACCTCCCTCCGCTATCCTTACTACACATATTGAAAGACATAGAAACCGCTATTGGTAGACAACATCGGATCCGCTGGGGACCGAGAGAGATTGACTTAGACATACTCGTCTATGGAGATTTGTGTCTTCAGACGGAGCAACTCGTCATCCCGCATCCAGAGATGCACCGCCGCCGCTTTGTGCTGGCTCCGTTAGCAGAGATCGTACCGGACCTTGTGCACCCAGTTTTTCAGGAAACTGTCCAAACTTTATTGGAGCGTCTTGAGGATGAGAAATCCGTTCTAAAAAAAGAAGATTGTGTTTTATAGACTTCCGCGCCTCAATCTGCTATAATGTTTACAACCCCTTAAAGGAGGAGAGAAAGATGAGATGGTTTGAGACCCGCGGTCCCGTCTATCCTGAAGATAACTACGTTGTCGCACGCACAGATGAACTCTCGGATTTTATCGCGCGCATAGAAAAAGGCAGATACATTGTTCTCTTTGCACCGCGCCAGACAGGCAAGACCACGTTCTTCCAAAATGCGCTCGACTCACTTGAAGCCGAAGGCAGCACCTATTTCCCAATACAACTTAATTTTGAGGGGTACGTAGATAGTGATGCCACAACTTTTTATCCATCCCTCTGTAAAGAAATATGTAAGCAAATTAAAAGCGTTTTCCAAAAACGTCAACAGAATCCTGATGATAGACTTAACCATTTTTTAGCAAACGCGCAAATAACTGAACCTATTTCGATGCGGGAGTTTTTTGAAGATCTTGGAGGTCTGCTGGAAAACCAGAGGTTTGTTGTAATTATTGATGAGTTTGATAGCATTCCACGAGACGCTATTAGAGGGTTTCTGCATTCGCTCCGTCAAATTTACCTTTCTGGGAGGACTCGGTGTCCACACAGTATCGGCATTATTGGGGTCAAGGACATCACACAACTCAACTACGATCGCTCCATCTCTCCCTTTAATATACAAGACGAATTCAAATTGCCCAATTTCACGCTTGAACAGGTGCAAGAACTTTTTTCACAATACACCGATGAAGTTGGGCAACCTTTCACCCCTGAAACCATTGCAGCGATTCACAAACAGACGGCTGGACAGCCTGTGCTTGTCAATCGTTTCGCGCAAATCCTCACCGAAGAATTAGACATTCCAAAAAGCGAACCGATTACAATGGAACACTTTTCAGAAGCACATATCCAACTCCTGCGCGAAGGACACACGAACATTGATCATCTGATAACCAATATCCGTAGGGATCAGCGGTATGAGGCATTCCTTATGAAAATCGCCTCTTATGATGAAGGTGTAAGATTTAGGCTTTACAATGAACTCATCAATGAACTCGCCACTTACGGTGTCATTGCTGAAGGTGCTGACGGTATGTGTGAAATTGTCAACCCAATTTATCACTATTGCATCATAGACGCATTCAAACCGATAGTGAATGGATTGGAGCAGGAATATCTACCGGATGGCAATAGCGAAGGATTTCAGGATTATCTCACATCGGACGGACAGATTCAGATGGCAGCACTCCTTGACAACTTCCGGGATTTTATCGCGCGTGCAGGCTTCAAAATCTTACAGGTGCCGGATACGCCGCGGGAATATGTCGGACAACATCTCCTCTTTGCCTATCTTGAGCAATTTGTCCAAAATGTGGGTGGGGCTATGTATCTTGAGGTGCAAACAGGGCGCGGTAGAATGGATCTCCTGATTCTCCACAGAAATCAGAAGTACATCGTTGAAACAAAAATCTGGGGTGGAGATAACCGTTATCAGGCGGGTAAAGCACAACTCGCAGCGTACGCCAGATCGGAGGGAGCCGAGGGAGGATACTACGTTGTGTTTGACCATCGCAACACGCCGGAATCACGTGTGGAGACAGAAACTATAGACGGATTGACGATTCGGAGTTACGTGATTCCAGTCATACAAGCCCGCCCTTCCAATGAAACAGGGTCTGTTTAAATTTCTTTTCTCTCTAAAAATATTGATGCCATGCAAACACGCTTTGGCAATGATACTAACACCTTTGAAAAACTTGCAATCTCTGTCCAAGTATGGTATAATTTGTAATACATTAATCCAGTACATAAGAGACAGTCACGCCTGTAGAATGCCAAAGGAGCCTTTCCCAATATCATACAGAAAATATGAACATCCACGAATACCAAGCCAAACAAATTTTAGAAGCTCACGGTGTCAATACGCTACCCGGTAAAGTCGCTGAAACACCCGAAGAAGCGGAAACCGTTGCCCGGGAACTTAACTGCAGCAAATATGTTGTCAAAGCGCAAATCCATGCCGGTGGACGTGGAAAGGGTGGCGGTATCAAACTCGCAAACTCTCCCGCAGAAGTCAAACAACAGGCTGAAACGCTTTTGGGCATGCAACTCGTGACCCCTCAGACAGGTCCCGAAGGGAAATGTGTCCGTAAAGTGTTGATCGCGCAAGCAGTAGAAATAGAGAAAGAATACTACCTCGCTATTTTGCTTGACCGCGAGACCTCCCAACTTACTTTAATTGGTAGCGAAGAGGGGGGTGTCAATATCGAAGAGGTCGCGGCGGAAACCCCTGAAAAAATCATTAGAACACAAATTAATCCGGCTTTCGGTTTAACAGAATTTCAGGCGCGGGCGTTTGCATATAAACTGGTTACCGACGCAACTTACCGTTCGATTATTCCAAATGCCACAGCGCTCATTTTATCGCTTTATAACACTTTTACCGAATGTGATTGCTCACTCGTAGAGATTAACCCGTTGGCAATCGTAACAATAGATAATGAATTAGATATCGTTGCTTTGGACTCTAAGGTGAACCTTGACGACAATTCACTCTGGCGACATCCGGACATTGCCGAGATGCGCGATCCACACGAAGAGGATCCAAGTGAATTGGAAGCGAGCGAATCGGGGCTGAGTTACATTCGCCTTGACGGTGACATCGGTTGCATGGTGAACGGCGCGGGGTTAGCGATGGCGACAATGGACATTATCAAACAGAACGGCGGCGAACCGGCGAACTTCCTTGATGTCGGCGGTGGGGCATCTGTAGAGGCGGTGGCACATGCTTTCCGTCTTATTCTCGCAGATGAAAATGTAAAGGCTGTCCTCGTCAACATCTTTGGCGGTATCATGAAATGCGACACGATCGCGAACGGTATTGTTGAAGCGGCAAAACAGGTTGAACTCAACGTTCCGCTTGTGGTTCGATTGGAAGGAACAAACGTAGCGCTCGGCAAACAAATTATCGCTGAATCGGACTTGAATGTTCAGCAAGCAGAGGGACTCTCTGAAGCGGCACAACTTGCAGTAACGGCGGCGAATTCTGGGTAAAAGTGCAGAGAACTTGGATCAAGGTTAGAGGAGAATTTGATACGTGGAGAAACTTGAATTAAAGGACATAGATGTTACCGGAAAACGCGTGCTTGTGCGGGTAGACTTCAACGTGCCAATGAAGGAAGGGAAGATTACAGATGAAACCCGCATTACCGCCGCGCTGCCGACACTTTTATCGCTCATCAACGCGGATGCCAAAATCATTTTAGTGACACATTTAGGTAGACCTGAAGTGGGTTCGGAAACTGACCAAAAGACACTCTCTACAGAACCGATTTCTGTGGCGTTGAGCAGAAAACTCGGCACCCGCGTAGCGCACGTCAACGATTGCATCGGTGAATCGGTGCAAAGTGCTGTGGAATCTTTGCGCAACGGTGAGGTGCTCCTCCTTGAGAATGTCCGATTCTATGCTGAAGAAACCGAAAACGACACAGGGTTTGCCCAGCAACTCGCTTCAATTGCGGATGTCTATGTCAACGATGCTTTCGGTACAGCACACCGTGCCCATGCCTCAACTGAGGGCGTGACCCACTATCTCAGTCCGTGTGTCTCTGGATCGTTGATGGCACGTGAAATCTATTACCTCAGTATGAGTCTTGAAGATCCGAAACGTCCGTATATTGCTATTCTTGGCGGTGCGAAAATATCCGACAAAATTACACTGATTGAGACGCTCCTTGAGAAGGTTGATAAGCTCCTCATTGGTGGTGGTATGGCATATACATTTTTAGCCGCGATGGGCATCAGTATCGGCAATTCGCTTGTCGAAACCGAGAAACTTGATGTCGCGAAATCGCTCATTGACAAGAAAAGTTTCTCGGACACGGTTTTATTACCGATAGACCACGTTGTAGGTCGAGATTTTGATCCTGAAACTGAATCTCAGATTGTCAATGAGGAGGAGATTCCTGATGGATGGCAAGGATTGGACATCGGTCCGAAAACAGTATCAGCATTTGGTGAACAGATCGCAGCAGCGAAAACGGTGGTGTGGAACGGTCCCTTAGGTGTTTATGAGTTCGAGAAGTTCGCTGAAGGCACGATCGCAGTAGCAAAACAGATTGCCGATTCAGGAGCAGTGAGCATCATCGGCGGCGGCGACTGTGTCGCAGCGATACAACAAGCGGGTGTTGCGGATCGGATGACACATATCTCAACAGGTGGCGGCGCGTCCTTAGAATTTTTAGAAGGTAAATCTTTACCCGGTATAGCGGCTTTAACCGATCTTTAACGCATTAAATTTGTTAGGAAACCATTCATAATCTAAAGGCAGTTAGAATTAACCGAAAACCATTGCGAAGCAGATCGCTTATGGGCGAGTACGCCGCAAAACGTAGTGGAGCAATGCCCAGAGGCCCATAATTAAAAAAATGTTTGATAAAATAGTTCCCCGTAGTGAAGACTACGCAAAATGGTACACGCAGGTCATCCGTCAAGCAGAGATGGCAGATTACGCTCCCGTGCGCGGTTGCATGGTCGTGCGTCCGTATGGTTACGCGCTCTGGGAAAACGTTAAGGAACAGTTGGATACCCGTTTTAAAGAGACAGGACACGAAAATGCCGCTTTTCCACTTTTCATTCCGATGAGTTTCATTGAGAAAGAGGCGGAACACGTTGAAGGCTTCAAACCTGAACTCGCAGTTGTCACCCACGGTGGCGGGAAAAAGTTGGAAGAACCCCTTGTCGTGCGTCCGACATCCGAAACCATCATCGGTTATATGTATAGCCAGTGGATCCAGTCTTACCGTGATCTGCCTGTGCTTATCAATCAGTGGGCAAACGTCGTTCGTTGGGAGTTGCGTCCGCGCCTTTTCCTCAGAACGATGGAATTCTTCTGGCAGGAAGGGCATACCGCACACGCAACACACGCCGAAGCGGAAGAGGAGACGCTCCGTATTCTGGATATCTATACCGATTTTGCAGTCAACGAAGCCGCGATACCTGTTATCCCCGGACGCAAGAGCGAAAGCGAAAAATTTCCCGGCGCACTGACCTCTTATACCATCGAAGCGATGATGGGGGATAAACGCGCCCTGCAAGCCGGTACGTCGCACGACCTTGGACAGAACTTCGCAAAAGCCTTTGATATTCAATATCTTGATGCCACTCAGAAACAGCAGCACTGCTGGACAACGAGCTGGGGTGTTAGCACCCGAATGATTGGGGCGATTATTATGGCGCATGGGGACGACCAAGGCTTAGTCCTACCGCCGAGACTTGCACCTACGCAACTCGTTATTGTGCCGATTGTGCCTAAAAACAAGGAGGATGACAAGCAGGCAGTCATGCAAGCCGTTGATGGTATCTGTGAAACTTTGGGCGATGTTCGCTACCATGTTGATGACAGGCACGATCACTCACCCGGATGGCGGTTTAACGAATGGGAACTTAAAGGCGTGCCGCTGCGCATCGAGATTGGTCCCCGTGATTTGAGTAACCAACAGGTTGTTCTGGCTCGACGTGATATACCCGGTAAAGAAGGTAAAACGTTCGTTCCGATTGGCAACGCTGCCGAGACGGTAACACAGATGCTTGAGACGATTCAAGCGGATATGCTGAGACGTGCGACAGAGTTTCGCGATGCGAATACCTCTGAACCTGCCACCTACGATGCTTTTAAAGAGGTCGTTGAGAACGGATTTGCGCGCGCACGTTGGTGTGGTGATGCAGCCTGTGAGACTCAGGTGAGTGAGGAGACACAAGCGACGATCCGATGTCTCCCGATGGAGCAACCCGATGGAGACGGTGAATGTATTGTTTGCGGTAAATCTGCAGAAGACATCGCAGTCTTCGCTCGTGCATACTAACGTAATCTATCGTTTGGACAATTATTTAGTCAAGTGTTTACTGAAGGAGGTGTGAAATGAAAAAGAAAGTTTTACTCCTTGCGATCTGCTTTCTAATTCTAACCCCTAACGCATTTGCAGAACTCACACAATCCGATCTTGAAGAAATAGACAAACTTATTCAGGCATCTGAAACTCGGATTAAGGAATATGTCGATTTAAAAATTGACGCTTTAGACGCAAAATTAACCGGACAAATAAAGGCTTTAGATGAAAGGGTAACCGGACAAATAAAGGCTTTAGATGGACGATTGACACAGGTATATGGGTTTGTGATTGCATTGGTAGCTTTGATTGCTGTGGCTGTAGGGTTACCGCAAATCCTTGTCGCAAGACAAGGAAAAGAGATGCGCACACAAGACCAACGAATTGAGGCGTTGCAACAGGAGATAGAAAAACTTAAACAAGAACGCGGTTCCCGTCCCAAAATGTAAACACATTCCAGTTTTCAGGTGGTTCTCCTCACAATGAGATTTAATATCTTGTGGTATCCACAGCACGTCTGAACGCGACAACACAACAAGGTAACTGAAAACCGATAACTGATAACCGACAACCATAAAAAAATATGAGTATACTTGTTAACAAAAATACAAAAGTAATCGTTCAAGGCATTACAGGTCGTTCGGGACGCTTTCATACGGAACAGTGTGCGGCTTACGGCACACAAATTGTTGCTGGCTCGGTTCCGGGTAGAGGCGGCTCTGATGTGAATGGTATCCCCGTATATGATACTGTAGCAGAAAGCGTTGCAGCAACGGGTGCGGATACATCTCTGATTTTCGTTCCTGCACGGTTCAATGCTGCTGACTCGGTGATGGAAGCCGCAGCGGCAGGCGTTGAATTAATTGTCTGTATCTCCGAACACATTCCTGTGCTTGATATGGTGAAAGCGAAGGCGTTCCTGAAAGGAAAATTGACCCGGCTCATCGGTCCGAACTGCCCGGGTTTGATTACACCCGGTGAATGTAAAATCGGTGTGATGCCTGAGTTTGCTTACACGCCCGGCAACGTTGGTATCGTATCCCGAAGTGGAACGCTAACATACGAAGCTGCGTATCAATTGAAACGATTGGGCATTGGTCAATCTACCTGTGTCGGTATCGGTGGCGACCCAGTCATCGGGACTAACTTCGTTGACGTTCTTAAACTTTTTGAAGCAGACGACGACACACACGCCGTTGTTTTAATAGGTGAAATCGGTGGAACGGCTGAAGAAACGGCAGCGCAGTTTGTGAAAAACGAAATGACGAAGCCTGTCGTAGGTTTCATTGCTGGACAGACCGCACCGCCGGGTAAGCGGATGGGACACGCGGGGGCGATCATCTCCGGTGGACAAGGCACAGCCTCCGACAAAATTAAGGCTCTCAAGGATGCAGGGATTGCCGTTGCGGATAGCCTCGCTACTATCGGGGAAACCGTCGCTGAGGTCTTGGCTTAAAGCGGAGGCAAGATAGGAAGTGAAGAAAGACATCGCTTACCTACACACGAAAAAACAACAGAAGCAGCCGATCACTGTGTTGACCTGTTACGATTATCCAACCGCTTGCTTACAGGATGAGGCGGGGATCGATATCGTCTTTGTTGGGGATAGCCTTGGTAC
>JAGFCB010000273.1 GCA_022394775.1 Candidatus Poribacteria bacterium | reverse complement strand
GAGTTGATGCCTACATCTACGCCGATAACAGGGAGTCCGCGTGTATCACGGGGATGATTAGGTGTTCCTGTGTCAACGGTGATAGAGACAAACCAACGATGGGCAGTTCTTGAAATCGTAACCCGTATCATCTCACCTTCAAAACGGAGTTCTTGGAACATACGAATCCAACCGATTTTGGGCAACTTAATATGTTTGCCTTCTACTTTTACCGATTGTTCGTCTGTCGTGTAAGATTGTCGTGTCCCTCTTTTCTTATACTTCGGAAATCTATTTAACTTATCCTGCCAACGTTTTACGCCTTCGGATAGGTTCTTGATAGCATACAATGCAGCACGTTGATCCATCCCCTTCGTCCAGTCAAATGCTTTCTTACCTTGATTAAATCGGTTGTTTAGGTCTATGAAAGAACGCCAATCGTCTTTATCTAAACCTGATTTGAAGTCAGATAATGCAGCGTTATAGGCAAAACGCGCATATCCGCACTGCTGGGCAAACCAAGCCTTTTGTGATTGAGTCGGACGTAAAGCAATCTTATGTGATCGTAATGCCATTTTATGATACCAGCTACCAGCCTTTTACCCCCTAATGAGTGGGTAGGCAGACACGTAACCTTGCGATTACGCTCATTATGTCTGCCAACTGGTAACAATAATTATACCACAAAAACACCGCTTTTGTCAAATGTTTTTCCTTGTCCAAGCACGAATCAACAGGGTTGGACCCAAAGCTAAAGCATTGGGATTGTTAGGTAATTCCCTTCAAACAAGCCTTGTTCATAAACGAGACTCCCGAAGAGGGAGAGTCCGTAAAGCAATGTGCCTTTCATCGGTGGTTCAACAGGTGTCGCTATTGTTGCATCAATACACTGCTGCACCCATTGATCAAGAGGCATCTCCTCAGGTGGTTTCATGAGGGGTGTGAACGGCAACAGCCCTGGCATCTGTGCCTCTAAAATCGATTGTCCCTCTATTTCAATCAACCGTATCACCTTATAGTCGAGTCGATAATTGTAACCATTCCAACTATACGCATAGTACCCTGGGTCGTTTTGCCGGCGTTTGGATGAAAGTAGATAACATTAGAATAGACAGGCATCTGGTGTTCACCGACGAGATAGCCGTGATAGTGTGCGTTCCGGGCCCACATCGGTTTTTCCGTGCTGTCGCGGAGCTGTAATTCAATATGTAGGACAGCTTCGTCGGTATCCAATCGGATGCGCTTTGTGATATCTGTGCGAAACGCACGGACCAGTTGTTGCTCGGTGTCAAGGTCTGCAAGCACCTCGACATCCAGTACATTCAGAACAAACCGTGCAATTTCGTTGATTTGTTCATTCAGGATGTCTTTTCCGGTCGTATCGTATTCTTGTGCCATAGAGATATTATAGGATAGGTCGTTGACAGATATCAAGGGAAAATAAACTACCAAACATTACAGGAACGCTACAAGAAGATCGTGATACTACATTTAGCGATAACAGGTCGGATCGGGGATGCCTGCTTCTTTAAAGCCCTTTTTTCGGAGCAGGCAGCTATCACAGCTACCACACGCTTTACCTTCGGTATTTGGGTCGTAGCAACTTAAAGTGAGACTATAATCCACACCGAGTGCTACACCGATTTGGATGATTTCCGCTTTCGTTTTATCCATTAACGGAGCGCGAATTTTCAATTCGGTTTTACCTTCAACACCGGTTTGCGTCGCAAGGTTTGCCATCCTCTGATACGCCTCTATATATTCTGGACGACAATCTGGATAGCCACTGTAGTCAATGGCGTTGGCACCAATAAAAATAGTATCGGAGACGAGGACTTCAGCATAAGCAAGCGCGTAGGAGAGAAAAATCGTATTCCGGGCAGGGACGTAGGTTATCGGTATGTCGCTTTCCATTTCCGTATCAGAACGGTTCTTTGGAACTTCAATATCCGCTGTTAACGCTGATCCTCCAAAGGCCCGCAAGTCAATATCAACAATCGTGTGTTGTTTCACGCCTAACGCGTTCGCGACATTTTCCGCACACTGTAACTCCACCGTGTGCCGTTGCCCGTACTGGAAACTCATCGTGTAGGTTTCGTAACCTTCAGCGCGTGCGATAGCGAGTGTTGTTGTTGAATCTAAGCCGCCACTCAATAAGACGACCGCTTTTTTTGACACTGATTTTCTTCCAAAAGAAGAGATTGGAAGATTGGAAGATTGGGTGGCAAGAAGCCCCTTTCAACCTTCCATCCTTCCGCCCTTCCATCTTTCTGTTTTCTATTCCTGTTCAAACTCTAATTTTGCGAAACGGAGGAAGATACCCCCACCCGGTCTGGCAAGCGGACCATTGATCGCCAAGCATGCGATAACATGTTTCGCTCCGGGTTCCGCACTTTCCGTAACAACGACGCGTTGCGGGGTATTGAAACCGGAGGCAGCACCGCGTCCTGATTCTCCGAAAGCCAAGTCAATTTCACCATCAACCCAGACTTCGCCGTAATCGTCAATACATGTGTGAAACCAGACCTGTGAACCCGCGACCGAAGTTCTATCAACCGCTTCAGGAATCGTAACAGTGATCCGATACCAACCGAAGCAGAGTCCCGATAAGATGACTTCTTGAATATTCTCACAAACCGGCCACCCGGAATCATCATAATCAGCAAGTCGGGCACCCACTTCTTCCAACCGGTCAACTAATCCACCGTTCGGTTCACCAGGGACAAGCCCCTCACCAAAACGCCACTGGGCATCCGTAAGTTCAAGATGTTCTGCATTTTCTAAATCAAGTTCTGCAATAATCATTACATATTCCTTTCTGAGTTTGTAAAGTACCACAAACTGTTAGTTTGTGGTACCAATAGTTGTATACCACAACCTATAGGCGATACCTGTTGAAAAAATCAGAGAAATCCCTGCAACAATAAATGGGACATGAACAGAGATATTAACGAGAAAACCACTTGCGACGTAGCCGAGAAGAAATCCAGTACTCCATGCCAAATGCGTGAGGCCAACCCCGTGCCCTTTCTCATGCGGCTCGGTAAATTCATTGATAAACCGAGGGATCGTCGTCGAAAGACCCCATGCAGCACCCGCACCGAGTATTCCAAAAACTTCCAGAGCGACTAATGAATCATGAAAGAACGCCATACCAAAGGCGAGCACCGTAACAATTACATTCGCCACAAGAGCTGGTGCGCGATGTCCAACTCTATCGCATACCTTTCCAACAGCCAATTGGCACCCGAAAGCAAACAGCAGGCTTATTGCCCCGTAATAGCCTGTCGCTTTCACACCAGCAAGCCGCGCAATCAAGACCGGCATGAGCAGGTTCACAGAACCCCAATAGTAAGTTGGAAAAACCCGTAAACCGATCAACATCCGCATTGTCCGACGACGACTCAGGTCCAAATACGCTTCGATATTAAGCGTCGATTTCCATATCCCGCCCCGGCTCCGCTGACTGCCAGAAGTCCGCTGCGTCAAACGCGGTAAAAACACACACGCGCCCACAAAAAACACACCTGCTAAAACTACCGCACCGATCCCGAAAACACTATAGTTAATACGATCAATGACTTCTCCCGCGATCGCGCTGCCAAGGGCACTCCCTACAGTGCTGCTGATAAAGTAGAGTCCTGTTGACCATCCGAGTCGTTCCGATGGCACGGCACTGATGAGGTAGGTTTGCCCACCAGCAGTTTTGAACCCAGAAGCGATACCCTCATAGCAGAGAATACCCCAAAGGAACAAAGGGACTTCTGTCGTGAAAAGTGCACCAACTACTACTGCACCTGTCATACCAACCAGCACGGTTGGTTTCCGTCCAAATCGATCGCAGAGCGTTCCGCCAACCAGTGCCGAGATGCCGCCGAGTCCAATAGGTAGCGCGCGTAACAACGCAGCGAACAGCGCGCTCTTTCCCAAAATCGACTCTGCATAGACCGGAAATAACATTTGCACCGGTCCTGTCACCAAGCCGAAAACAAATACAATAGCGCAAAGAAGAATAAACCCGCGACTCCACATCTTTAAGCCGTCAGCAATCAGCCATCAGCAGTCAGTAAAACAGACTTTAGTTTATCAGGAACCCTCTTTACCGATAGCCGAAAGCAAAGCGACCTGATAGCGGATAGCCATTAACAAAAATACCGCATTAGACCGTCTGTAATGTTCGGTGCAGCGGTGCCGAGTCCACAGGCACTTGTCGCCCGCATCACCGCCCCAATCTCCGAAATCAGTGCTTCCGAATTCGGGTCCAAGGGTGCAGACAAAAGTTCTGTCAGCCGTTGCGTGCCGATACGACAGGGAAAACATTTTCCACAAGACTCCTCAGCAAAAAATTCCATCACATTGCGAGCAACACCAAGCATATCTCGCGTGTTATCGAACACCATAATCCCTGCTGCACCGAGCATTGCACCAACTTTTTGGAAACTCGGTTCATCAATAGTAATATCTAAATCATCGCCAGCGATAAACCCACCAGATACCCCCGCCGTCGTAATTGCTTGAATTTCGCGCCCCTCTGGCGCGCCGCCTGCCCACTCGTAGAGAAGCGTTTTCAACGGAAGCCCGAACGGGACCTCGTAATTCCCCGGTCTTTGAATATCCCCAGAGAGACTTATAATCTTTGTGCCCGCCAAATTTTCGTCATAACTGAGGTTTTTATACCATTCCGCACCGTGTCGTAAAATTTGTACAGCAGCGGCGAGTGTCTCCACATTGTTCACAGCAGTGGGTAAATTCTCAAACCCATGTGTTACTGGATAAGGCGGACGGTTTCTCGGAAACGGATGTTTCCCCTCAAGGCTGTTCAATAACGACCCTTCCTCACCACAGACGTAAGCACCCGCACCGCGTCGGATATAGATGTGAAAATTAAAATCTTCACTGAGTATAGCATCGCCAAGTAATCCGGCGGCTGCTGCCTCCGCAAGTGCCCGTTTCAGTATTTTTAAGGTTTCTGGGTACTCATATCGGAGATAGATAAAGCCTTGTGTCGCGCCTGTTGCATAAGCGGAAAGCGCCATTCCCTCAATCGCAGCGTGTGGTGCGTAATCGAGGATAACCCGATCTTTGAAGCAGCCCGGTTCGCCTTCATCTGCGTTGCAGACGATCGTTTTCGGTTCACCCGGGGCATTCAAAACCGATTCCCATTTCATGCCCGTCGGAAATCCCGCACCACCTCTGCCGGCGAGTTGACTCTCTTTGAGCGTGTCAATCACATCTGTGGGTGTAAGCGTTGTTACCGCACGTCTTAACGCCTCATAGCCACCGGTGCGTTCATAACCTGTTAACGTCCTGCGTCCCGGTTCGCGAATCTCAGCGAAGATACATTCTTCACCATCGCCCGGATATGGTGGTGGTAAAGGGGAGGGTTCTACAGACAGGTCATCTACATGCTTCCCAACAAACACCTGATGCCCTTTCAGAACAGGCACACAATCGTCGCACCTTCCAGCACAAGGCATCTCGGTCGCGCCTTCGTCTTGGAGTGCTTCAAGAATCTCCAAGCCGCCTTGCAACCGACAGACGGGTCCTGTACAGACGCGCGGTGCATCCTGTCCAGGTACTTCACGTGCAAAATGGTGGTAAAACGTTAGGGTGCCAAAAAGCTCGGCGAGTGGAATCCGAAGTCCGACTGCGATGTCGCGAAGGACTGCCTCCGAAATAAACCCGTCTCGGTCATGGAAAGCGTGTAGTAGGGCAAGCAAGGGTGCAGGTTCATCGCGCCATTGGGCAATCACTTCTCGGTTCATCGGAACTGTCATCTAATTCTCCAATACAGGAAAACAAAGAATAATTTCTTCGTGCATCTTATCAATTCTCTAAGTTCACGTCAACGCTTTTTTCAGATCATTCCGGCACATCTACTTTAAACGAATCTATGAGTTCATCTAACGCCTTCCGCTGTCCGTGGTCTCGACTCTCAAGTTCGTGAAGTGCTGCTGGAATTTCATCCTTATGTGCATCAAACGGAAACCATCGAGACGAGTCAGCGTGATGGAACTGTTTCGCGTAGACCCACCGTAAAAACACCGTCATCCGGGGATAGGCTTCGTGGGTCCAACGTCTTCCAGCGTGCCGTGTGTTTGGGAGAAACACAATGAAGTCGCCAGCATTTACGGGAACATTGTGAACCATGGGTGGTGGATCATCCATCGTGATGTGTTCTGGATACTGGAAGTCAGATTTGTGACTGCCGGGAATGCAAGCAAATCCGTTGCCGGGTGGCACATCCACCAATGAAACAGAGAGATTAAAGAAACTCGCGAAGACCTCATCGTTGGCGACCTGGTATTGGTGATGCGGACTTCGGAACCAGCCTTTATGCCCGCCGTGCAGTTCCAATCCATCCGCGTTGGGATAGCAAATATTCGCCACGACATCAAAAACTCGCGGATGGTTCCATGTCAACGCGGTCACAACCCGTAATATCTCTGGGTTCAAGATAAGCCGTTGAAACGCTTCATGCCCATAATGCATGTTGTAGACCCACCACGGTTTACCCTCTGGCGCGTTAATCCGCATGGGCAGTTTGAAATCTGCTTCGTCCCATTCGTACCATTCAAACATCTGCGTCTTCATCAACTCAACATCCGCTTTCGGTACAGCATTTCGGACCACAAAATAGCCGAGTAGATCAAGGTACCACTTCTCTTCCTGCGTCAGCATAGTTCTTCTCCTCTTTCCATTTTTTCGAGGATCCGTTTGGCAAACCCCTTTTCGCTCCGTTGGACGGATTCCAATTCGTATTGATCATCAGAAATACAGTGGCGATGTGTTTCTATCGGTAAGTTATAGTTCTCATTAAAATAAAAACTGAATTGATAACGATTGAAAACAACACGACGTGGATAATCAACTTTCCAAAATTTTGGACCGTGCATCAGTCGCGGTGAGAAGATGAGACAGTCTCCTGCTTTCAACTCAAAAGTAATCGCGGGTGCCCATTCGTTGTCTATATCAAGCGTTGAGGGGAGTTTGATTTGCGATTTATGTGTACCGGGGATGCACATGAAACCGTTATCCTGTGGCACATCAACGAGCGTTATGGCGGTGTTAACATAATTGGAGTAGATCTGACCATTTCCTGCTTGATAGTCGTTATGAGGATTACGGAACCCGTCAGGGAATTCAAAACCACTGGTATCGCGGTGAAGTCTCTCCTTTTCGCCTTCAGGAATAGGACGTTGTTTCTGCATGACGAGCGCGAAATTGAACAGCCTCGGACGGTTCCACATTAAACCCATCACAATCCGCATCACTTTTTCATTCAGCGATAGCCGCTCGAAAATCCGATCGCCGTACTGAACATTATTCAGCACACCGCTATATTCGTCTTGAGTAACGTTTACAGGTTCAGGCACTGCTTCAGGGTTCGCAAACCATCTACTTGCAATCTCAAGCATCTGTTCGACTTCTGCTGGTGATACCACCTGCCGAAGCACTAAATAACCAAACAGATCATAGTGCCATTTCTCCTCTTCCGTTAGCGTTGAGGGGAGCTCAAGGGCACTGTCTTCACCGCGAATTAGCATACTGTCTCCTATTCCATACTAAATAAAATCTACTACAAACTGCCTGAGTGATGATTTCACTTCATCGGGCTTTTCTATCCAAGGATAATGTCCTGATTCGGGAATAGATGCAAGCCTACTACGAGATAGTTTAGCGGCAAGCGTTTCTATAAAGTGAACCGGACGCGGATCACAAGCACCATGAAGAAAAAGCACAGGCATAGATAGATTGTAAACGGATTGTCGGAATTTTGAATCTTTGGTGTAATTCTTCCAGTCCGCGCCAACCTTTTCGTTGGCTTCATTGCTCACAAAATATTCATCAAAACTCGGGAGATTGTCAACTTGATTCGGATCAAAAACATCTGTCATGCGACTTAAAGCACGAAGCCTGTTCAATATCCGTTCCCCATCAGCATCTTCAGCCTGTCCTCTTTGCGCCCGCAGCCGTTCATATTCTTCACGCTCTGATTCGCTCAGCGCATTTAACCGATTTTCGCGATACGCCTCGTGCCACTGATCATCAATACCCGTGCCAGCAATGTGAAGAACGGCTATCGTCCGAGCCGGAAACCTGACTGCATAAGCCAAAGCAAGTCCGGCACCCCACGAATGACCGCCAACAATCCAACGTTCAAAGTTGAAATGTTTTCTCAATCCCTCCAAATCATCAACAAATGTAGACACATCGTAGGGACCCACCGGTTGTGAACGTCCACTCCCACGCTGATCGTATCGGATAACTCGACATAAGTCAGAGGTCATATCGGCAACAGGAGCAAGATAATCATAACCACCGGGACCCCCGTGGCACAGCACCATCGGTTGACCCGTGCCTTGGATAGCCGTCCAAAGCCGAACCCCATTAATCTGAAGTATCTCTTCTTGATACATCCCTACCCCCTAATATTTAATCCCAGCAAAATTAGTTTATAGGATTTAACACCTCCCCAAGTTTTGAATTCACAATTCCACCAAATAGACAGATTGAATTTGGTATAACTATACTACACAATTGAACCATTGTCAACTGGAATTTATGGTATCCGCAGAGGCATTCAATTGTCCATTTTTCGATCGAATTTTCACCGCAGGCCCGGTAAGTCCGGTTTTGCGGCGTACTCGCCTACCCTCCTGATAAGGTGGATAAAGGGAGGTTGCGATCTGCATTCCTAACCGAACCGGATCCTTGAGAAAAAGGCGTGAAACCCAATAATTTCTTAAAATTGAATGGCTCTGACTGTATCAGCAACGGTATCAGTTTGATTCTTCATTGATAATCTTCCTCAAATTTGTTATCATAACGACAATTGAAATGTGAATGGAGGCAATCATGAAACCAAAACTTTTAAGTTGGTGGATCATCCAAACAGGTTTTATCCTCTTCTGTACGCTTGTTTTAGTTACTGGGGTAAAAGCGCGAGTTGTTACAGACGGCTTAGTGAGTTATTACACGCTCGATAAAGATGACATCGCTGGCGATACGGTTAAAGACATCATTAGCGGTAAGGATGGAACAGTCGTCGGTGAGCCGAAATCCATTGAAGGTCATCTCGGCGATGCGCTTGATTTTGCTGGAAAACCGGATTGTGTGGAACTGCCAAGCATTTTCAAAATCGGCGAGAACCCAGCGTCGTATGAAGCATGGTTTTTGAAAACCGCTGACAGTCGCATCAGTTGGCAATATATCCTGACAAATAAAACGAATTTCTTCGATCATTTCTTTCGACTCGGCTTTAATCAGGACACTGGACAACTTCGATACTATACCGAACAAGCCAACAACGTCAGAAAAGCGTGGATAACCGATGAAGATTACGCCGATGGCAAATGGCATCATGTGGTGGCGACACGCGAAGAGGACCAAGCGAAGGTGTATGTCGATGGCGTTCTCGTCAAAGAGGATGAGGCAATGTCGGGCGATATAGGTGGCGGTGAAACGAACTGGTACATCGCCCAAGATGGCAACACCGATGGATACTTGATAGGTGCGGTAGACGAGGTACGTATTTATGAGAAAGTACTGACACTGGAAGAAATCAAGCAGAACTTTGAGGCACAGGGGTTATCAGTCGAACCCATTGGAAAGTTAAGTCTCACCTGGGGACGGATTAAAGCCGCGCAATCTTATCGTTAATGGTTATGAAAGCCAATCCTCAACAACTCATTAATGTTCATATATTTCTAAAATCTACCACAAATACCTTTACCTTTTAGGAGTTAACTTTTGACAAAAAATCAAAGTGTAATCATCAAAATTGAGGCGGGTTCAGTCGAGCGGCACAATGACCTCGTCCGCTTGCGTTTTAAGCCGAAACATTACTTCCCCGATTGGCAAGAAGGGGTTTCGGGGCTTGCGATGTCCGTAGCAGATGCAGAGGGTCATGTCTCCAGCGAAAATATCCCATGCCAATTTGAGCCGACGCTACGTGAACTTGCATGGCAGACAGGTGAACTGCCAGCGGAAACATCGGCATATTACGCGATCCGACAGATCAATGAGCCGACACCAAAAGCCCGTTATCAAATCGAACAGAAACCCGCGCATCTGCTCATTTCCGCCGATGACTCGGTATTCGCACGATACAACTTTCTCGGTGTCTGGAAGCCTTACTTCTGGCCCATTAATGCGAATTATGGGACTGTGGTCCGTGGGGCTGGCGGTGGTGACCATCCGCATCACACAGGACTTTACCTCGCCTACGGGGGGCACGGCGAAGGTGGGTCTGCGAACATCTGGTCTGATTGGGATGAGCCGCCTTATGGTCCCTGCGGGAAAATGTTGCACCAGCGTTTTGTCCGAATCACTGAAGGGAACGTCTACGCCGAATTTGTCGAAGACCTAATCCATGTTAAGGGCGATGGTGAAGTTATCATGACAGAAACGCGGACCGCTCGAGCATGGTATGGAAGCGACACGCGGCGGTTTCTGGAAATTACGCACGAAACAACACCACCGCTGGACATCGGTGATCGGCAATTCCTTTTTGTCGCGCGTTTGAATCCATCAATGGGTATCCCAGAAAAAGGGCATGTTGAAAATTCTGAAGGACAGATTGGCAGAACAGAGGTGCATCATCAACGTGCACGGTGGTGCGATTTAGGCGGCACAGTCGGAGATGGCGTAGCGGGTATCGCGCTCTTTGATCACCCAGAAAATGCTGAACATCCGGGGTTTTTCGGGGAAATCGCTGTACAGGAACAGATGAGTATCCTCCATCATCCGCCCGATGAGCTGGAAGATGATCGTTTCCGTCTACGATTTGGGGTCTACGTCCACAAAGGTGTTACGCCAGAGGCAGATGTCGAACGGCATTATCAGTGCTATGTAAATCCGGTGCAGGCGGAGATTTTGAAGGACTGAGAACTTTAGGTAATGTATTTAACCCCCTAAATCCCGCTTATCAGGGGGACTTGACATCCGTAAGTCCCGCTACAGTTGTTCTGTTTCATAGCAGACTGTCACCAATTCACGCCGGTCGTTTGCGGTGCTTGACATCCAGTTCGCGTAGGAGTGCCAAAGTGTCCTCAAATGACAGTTCACCGGTTGAAGCCGTGTGTTCGAGATAGTCGCGCGTCTTGTTGTTGAATACACTATAAAAGGCGCGCGCCTCAGGATCGGGATGATCTCGCCAAAGTTCAACCGGTATGATCGAATCCTCGCTCAAGTACCGACGGCTCGGATGTCCGTAATAGACTTGTACCGTCTTGCGCTCTGCCTGAGTCGGACGGGTCGTAGCGGTATGCAAAACACCGATGTTGAAGAGTATCGCTGTTCCAGCGGGACCGTACAAATCGACGATTCCGCCACGTTCCAATTGCGCGTCTGTTTCAAGAATCTCATCTTCTACTGATTCCGGTGATAAGGAAAAACAGTGCGTCGTTTCATCAACATCGGTTAGATACAGCATCAACTGCATGAATCCGATACGCAACGGGTGTTCGAGCCAATGCCTCGGACCATCTCGATGCCAACCGCGATTCAGTTCACCATCATACGGTGCCATGTGTCGGATACAAACCTCTGAAAAGCAAGGGGCATTTTCCATCAGTGTATGTAGGCAATCCATAACGATCGGATGCCGAATCACATTGTCGAATTCAGGGGCAGTCAGAAGTGCATCGCAATTTATGGTCTGGTGATGTCCAATACGATACCAGTGATCTTGAATTTCAGTCCGGTCTTTGTCAAAGACATGGACGAAATGCTCAACTTCGGCATCGCTTAGAATTTTACCGAGTGAAACGTAGCCATTCTCTTTAAAAAACGTATAATCTACCGGTTTCATGTAATTTCCTCGTCTCGATTCTCTGCTGTCGCGGTCTGGAAACCGCTCCTACAACAGTCTGTGGGTTCATTATTTCGGGGACTTTTAGCGCACTGGCGATTTCTATCAACTCGCTTGTGACCGGCGAACTCGAGCGGGTGTGTCGTCGCCTTGGATCTCCGAGGAGAGAATCTGGAGGCTCCGATCTTCGACTGGCAGCTCGACTTTCACACCCCCACGGCGATGCGATTCCCGAAGCGCGACTGCTACCTCTAATGCTTCGCGTCCATCTTCACCCGAACACTTCGGAGAAGTCCCGTTCTCAATAGCGTTAATGAGATCCTCAACGATCGTTAGCCCCATCCCTTGCATTCGTACAGGCCACGGGAATGGACATTGTGCAGGCACACCACGTCCACGTCTACCCCCCGGAACCATACGAATCAACTCAAACGTTTCGGCGTTGTTGACAGAACGGATGCGTCCGGTTGTGCCGATGACATCGACCTCCCACGGTGCCGCCCCACACGATGTACTGCGGAGATACCCACGAACCCCATTATCAAAGACAAGATAACCGTTTCCCTGTAGATCACCTTCGCCTGCAGCGGCTTCATCAGATTGCATCTCCCCGAAAACCCATTCAACGTTTCCACCTGCCATGTAGCGCAAAATATCAATGGCGTGGCTACCGTTATGTGATAATCCGCACTGGGCATAAACTGTCACCTGAAGCACATCACCGATTTCGCCTTCGTCAATCAATCTTCGGGCTTCACTAAAGAAAGGATTCCAGCGTCGCGCACAGTTGATTGCCAGCGCGACACCTTCTGCTCGGCAGGTCTTCACCATCTCGTCTGCTTCCGCAAGACTCAGCGAAATCGGTTTCTCCGCCCAGATTGCTTTCACACCCGCGCGTGCCACATCTTGCACGATGGTTGACCGGATCCGTGCTGTCGTGCAGACACTGACAATGTCCAGATTTTCCTTTTCCAGCATCTCACGATAATCGCTGTAGATGTGCGCTGAACCCAGACCCCACCGCTCGCCAAAAATCGCGCCCTGTTCGGCGTGTAGATCTGCGCCTGCAACCAATTCCACATTCGGGGCATAATAGTAACTTGGACCGTGGCAATAGGGTAAAAAGAGCGAACCCCCTTGCGTGATTTCGTCGTCAAAGGTACTTCCCATACGTCCCAAACCGATTACAGCTGCTCGATATGTTGTCATCTTGTTTCCTCCAAGAGAGTTTTGTTAAATGAGAGGAGTTTTGACAGTAATATGTTTATGGGACAGTATCTGCATTTAGCACAGCATCTGGCCCACGAATACCATTTTGCGCCAACATCTGACGATACTTACCTCTTTTCAAACTTGATAAAGTTTTTCCGGTAGAAATCCAGTGATAAGTACTCTGACTTTCCAAATCCTCAAGACTTTTTGCAGAACATCTACGCCACTGTTTTAACCACTCTAATTTCGCTACAATCCTTTTCACTTCACCAGTGCTTCCCGCCGGATGAATTTCCATGTAATAGATCCGATCTTTATAGCCAAATACATAATCCCAGCGAGACCCAGTCGGATAACGCTCTCTGAGACAGGTGTCTATATCAACACTACCTTTTAGGTCGCGCGATGCGTTGTATCTTATTTGATTTCTATCTTGTCGCTTTAATGCCTGTAACCCATTTTTCAGACATTCGGCAATTTCGGGCGTACGTCCAACAGCATCGGCAAAATTCAAAGATCACTCTCCCACACAGATGCTGTGACAATATCAGCAGACTTCGTACTAAACAGTGTAAGACCGCCCCAATCCGATACGGCTTCATCCGGATCTTCAGCGTCTAAGGTTGAAATGTCTTTGACGCTCACAACACTATCCTGACGAGAGAAATAATAGGATTTGAAAGTTTTTTCATCCAAGATTGTCTCGGTGAGATCCCTGGAATAGGCATCCGCTTTCAAATTTAACAACTGTCTTAACCGTGTAGAACCAGAATTTGATTTAGCAATAAATCGAATTGCCCAGAGGAATTCTAAAATTTGTGCTGAATGGGTAGAAATGATGACTTTATAGCCCCTCCTTAGCAGCTCCAAAAAAATAAGAAGCAGTGCTGAGATCGCTTGCGGATGTAAACCCATTTCCGGTTCTTCAATAACAACCCAGTTGATATTATCTTTTTTCCGCGCCTTCCCAGAAGGCATCAACCAATACAAACCCAGTAGGAGAGGTGTGAATTCCCTCTGACCAGTAGACCAAACCATAAACGGCAGTTGGCTATCTGCAACGTCTAATACAATACGCTTACGTAACCGAGATCTATCCAATCTGATCTCAGCGTCTCCAAAGATGCTTTGTCCGATCGCGTCTCGGAGCACTTTATTCATGCGCCCTTCCTGCGGAAATATAGCACGTTCACCTGAACCTAACCCTGCCTCCATTAATAAGCGCAATTGTTCACTGAACTCCTTAACGACGTACGGATCACTCGTCGCATAGTCCGTAAAAGCACGAGGCCACCCATCTTTCAGCGTCACAACTCGGTGTGCCGGTATCAGAAAGAGGTTATTATCTTTCTTTCGTTTCAACAACGCCTTTCGAGGTGTAAAATCTACTTTATCAATGGTGACTTTCGTCTCATCTGGGTTCCAAATTGTTTGCATCCCTTCACCCAAATAAAGGGACAAAAAATCCTCGGCTTTTTTCTGCCAATCAAAACCGTGTTTTTTGAGAGTCTGCGTAATGTTCCCTGGATCTGAAATCAGTTTCACAAGTTGGAGCAGAATGCTCTTTCCACTCGCTTGTTCACCGACGAATACTGTCAGATCCCCAAAGGAGATGTCGGCTTCACGGATTTGTCCCAACGAAGTTAGTTTAATGCGTTTCATAATTATCCTACTCCCTTTCCAACATGCTAACTGTAAAGGCGAGGCAACCTCCCGCTACTCATATTCATTTTACCACAATTCAGATTCTCTCGTAGACAAAATCCAACCACTTGTCTTGTGGCGGTATAATTTGGGGTTTCGGCGAAAGCGGTGTCCAGTACGGCTTGAAAACGTGTCCTTGATCGCTCTTTAATTCCCACGCATCCGCTGTTTCTTCTTGTGTTGTTAGTTGGAAAAAATGTCTTTTCTTCTGGGCACTTATGTTTTTATTCGGCACCCACCCTGTAATGTTAGTGTCAATGCAGATAGGTTTGTAAAATTGGTCATATTCATATTCAATGTACGAAATGTGTGTAAAATCTGCCTGTGCAGAAAGGTAATCAACGGTAAGTCCTTTGGGCAGCTTTCGCTTGTAGGGGATTGCGCTTAAGTTGGGTCCGATATAAACCTCTGTCGTTTCTGCTATGATTCTTTCGTTATCTTCCAATTCATTTTCAAAACAATCCAGATAGTCTTCGATTTCTACAAACTGTAAGCCTGTTTCTTCATAAACTTCTCTTTTTACGGCGATTTCAATGTTTTCGCCTTCCTCAACAGTGCCTGCCGGAATTTGGATGCCCGCAGTCGGATGTTTAAAGACAAGTAATTCTTTGATACCATCCCTTTCGCGTATGATAAACGCAGTTACCTTCTGGACAACCTTATTCACTTAGATTTTTCCTCAGTCGATGGCTCCAGATCAGCAAAGGCGCGTCCCGTTTTTTCCTCAGCACGGAACACAGCGATGTTACCTTCATTAGCACCTTTGACCAACCAAATATGCCCAGCGTATGTGTGCTGATTGACAAAATCACCAGCCGGTATCTTGCCATAGTACTTTTCTTCACCCTCACCATCTATCCAATAATAGGTAATCTCGGCTTTAGTGCCATTCACAAAGATAATTGCAGTTTCGGTGTCACTGGCACCCGATCTTAGATTTGGAAGCAAACTCGGATTGTGTCTCTCCAACTCCACCCACCTGTTACCACCTTCGCTGTTTGGGTCTTTCAACTGCTGGTGAAATTCGTGTAAAGCTAACAACTCAGCGGGCCATTCAAACTTCGGAGATGTTTCAGGGTTGAACCCCTGGAGATGTGAGAGACGTAAACGGGTTACCGCCTGCGTGTATCGCCAATCTTTATCACCATAAACTTCGGTGAGCAGCATCGCGAGTGCTGGATCATACTCTTTTAACTTGTCGCGGGTGTCGACATGGTTATGTTGATCGTCGTTTGCTCGGTTGGTGTCAAACCATGACTGCGTGCCTTCAGCCCAGTACTCCGCCTTGTTCGTAATAGCGTAGGTATTTTCCCACAACCCTTTTTCAACTGCAGCATCGTATAGTACTTTAAGACGGGCATCGAAACTCGGATCCACCATATTTAATCCCATTTGGTGAATCGCATGCGCGAACTCATGCACCAGAATATTCTCAGTCGAATACGGATCGCCTTCGTAATTAAGCAAGTTCTCCTCACCACAACTGACAGCGGGTCGCGATGGCGTGGAACCCAAACCGCGTGCCCGTCGATCCCAATAATAGTCCGGTTGCAGATCGCTATGTTCGGGAATCTGTGTTGTCAGTTCGTTATATGCCATCACAGCAAAACGCACGTTATTTTCTGCGAGTGCTTGTAATATATCCTGACGATGCCCAAGCATTTGCCGAATGAGCCACGCCGCCTCCCGAACAGCATACGGATTCACCTTCGCCGATGCAACAACAGGTAATCCCTCTACATCGATCCACTGCTGATAAAACGGATCCAAGTTAAAAGTTTTGCGAACAGTAGTCGATGGCGGTCGCGGCTCAGAGATGTTGAGATTTTGCGCTGTTGCAGTTAGTTGAATGGAAAAAAATAGCACGTAAACTATGAAAACAGCAGTTAGATAAAACATAAATGAGACTCACTCTCTTTTTTTTTCCTTCCCAATACTTTAATTTCTGCCAGATGGACGCATCTACCACACATCCATCGAAACGATTTAGGTCACCCGTTATTCAGCAATCTCTTTGTAAGTCTTTGACTTTGCGTGGCGAGAGTTGCTTCTCAGACTCCATACGCTACCAGCAAAATCGCTGTCGATCAGTTGTTGAAAAATTTGATGACGTGCAGACGGTTTGATCTCAAACCGGTCCGTTTCGGATGAAAAAGGATACATTTCAGCCTCACCCGCCAGCACAGCGAAGAATTTACCGCGGTTATTCGGCAGAAAAATAGGACCCTCCCATTCCAGGTATTCAACTATCGGTGGTGTGCCCGGAATAGACATCCTCGCGTGGAGAAGAACTTCATTTCTGTCCTGTACTCTGAGGGAAGCAGGGAGTTTGTTTTCGAGTCGGATGTTGCCTCGAAAATAGGGAGTCTTAAAAAACACCCGTTCTGAGAAAACCAAGAGTTTGGAGGAGTTAAATGCGTGTGGCAAATAGTATCCATCCAAACTCGTTCCGTTTTCATCAAAGCAAATCCCAACAGCGATAACAAACTCCTTAAACCTGAATCCCCTCCACTTCGCATCTATCGCACTGAGCAAGAGAACAGCCTTATCTGCTTCACAATATGGGAAGAGATTTTCTTTGCGTAACACTCCTTCCCAGAACGATAAATCTGCCGTGCCGTGGAGCGTAACCTCTTTAACATTATAAAGATCCGCAGCGTATTGGATGGCAGAGGTTGAA
This sequence comes from Candidatus Poribacteria bacterium, assembly GCA_022394775.1. Classification (GTDB taxonomy): domain Bacteria; phylum Poribacteria; class WGA-4E; order WGA-4E; family WGA-3G; genus WGA-3G. Next base: position 19,426 of record JAGFCB010000273.1, on the reverse strand, counting down.
GAAGTGAAATTCCGCAATTTTATATTCCCTTACGGGACGCTAAAGCCCCGATGATAGTCCCCATTAACCTCAAGTTTCCAGGATTAAATAGAGATCGAAAAACAGAGCGATTCCTGTCAATCTAAATCAACTTTCAGTCTTGCCCACGCAGTTGTTAACTTATCTGCAGCTTCAACCGACAACGCTGATCCGCCACCAAATTTGACATCAATCTCAAATTCATGAATTGTCTCGTGTACATCCCGATCTCTTGGTGTCACAGCCCTCTTCCAACGGTCTTTGTTCGGCTTTCCTTTAGGGACTTTCGTTGCTTCAACATCGGGCATCGAATCCACAATTCGCGATACATCCCATGCAGGAATTTCGCCTACAGGAGAGAGCGTTGCAATATTGGCTGAACGTCCTATTTCAACACCATTCAGCCACAGGATGTAGGAATCGTCATAGTCAATCCGAAACATAATTTTTTTCGATGTGGTCGCCTTAGGTACATCAAAGTGATAGCGCGTGTAAAGTGAGCCAACCTCACCTGCTTTGATTTCCGTATTGTCATCACCGTCACCATAACCGATACTGGTGATGCCATTTTTCCAACTCTTATCGTCAAATTCAAGCTCAGTCCACCCATCAACGTCTTTGTCAGGCACATGATATTTCACCTCAACGCCCTCGTCAAAAATAATATCATTTCCAACGGTGAGTTGTATAATAAGTGTCATATCACTACTACTGAATCCATCATTATAACACCCCGCGGCAAGAACGTTATCTTTTGTAAAGAGTTTAGGGGTATCGGCGGCATAAATTAGAGATGTGAATACACAACAAAAGAATAGGCAAAAGATAATTCGTTTAATCATTGAAATTCTCCTTATTGATTGATTTTAACGAGAGGGTATCTAAACCACAATTCTTGACTAAAAAGTCAAGTTCATTTTTCAAATAACGTTATGGCTTCTCATCTACATCCGGTAAGCTAAAGCATACGGATTTGGCAGGAAGGCGTTAAGCATAAATGTCCGTCATCTGCCAAGCATCCAAAGATTTGAGTTCGCAGGCTTGACCTTGTGAACGCAATGACACACCAACACTCTCTTCTTTGTCAGGATAGACACGCATCGCGACACACTGCTTTCCGTTAGCGAACACCTCCACCACGCTCTTGTCAACGAATACCCGCAATTTGAGGGTTTCATCTTTCGCGATTGAGACCGCTCCGGTTTCAGGGGCGCGTGAGAGCACATCCGATGCAGTCGAAGAATACGATGAATCAATCGTTAGTAGGCTATCACGCACATCAACACCAGGATTCAGATTGCGCAGACCGCGTTCTCTGAAAAAAGCGATCCGAGTAAATTCTTCCTTCTGGGGTGACCGAAGGACATTGAGTTCAACCATTGGTGCTGACTTTACATCAATTTCAAGTTCAATCTCCATAGCATTGCCATTTATGCCATCCAGCACGACTTCTTCATTTGCAGGAAGTGTCATCGCATTGACATGACGATGTTCGTATCGCAATGATTCAATATCACCCGCAGGTTCAACTCCGACTTCATCTCTGGAGAGAAGTGTCAGGCGACGCGGGAGCGTCATAATCTGGTTCCAACCTTTGGTAGGCTTCGCCGGATTCATGTTATAAATAACGATAAGTCCACCGTTACCGTCAGGCGTTGCAGAGGGTGCGTGGACACCCGCAGGAGATGCCGCCCCGAAATTGTTTTTCGCACCTGCTGTCACGATGAATTTGTCGCGTTCGGTATCATAATCACCGAGTAGATACTGTCCGCCACTCATGTGACTAAAGAAGAGAAGTATATGTCGGTTACCGATGGGCCAAAAATACGGACAGGCACCATCATCGCCCACCAACGTGAACAGATCATCTTCAACGAAGGGGTGCAGATAGACCCAGTTCGCTAAGTCTGCTGAACGGAGCAGGAAATTCGCACGAACCGGTTTACCGCCGGGACCGTGCGGGAGTGTACCACCAGAAAGCGAATAATACATGCCGTCTTTTTCCCAAATACACGGATCAAAAACGCGATAGACGGGTGTCGTGCCGTCCGCATGTTGCGCCGGGATCACCGCTTTGCCGGATACCTTCTCCCAATTCAGGAGCAGCGGATCGCTTGACACCGCTACCATATTGCCGACGACTGTGCCGTGATACATCGCTATCACACGGTCTTCTTCTACGAGCGTCGCGCCGGAAAAACAGCATCTTTCCGGGTTCGGGTAAATCGCGTAGGGTAGGTCGCGCCAGTGGATTAAGTCATCGCTAATCGCGTGTCCCCAATGCTGTCGTGTATCTTCAGGTGGATACGCCTGATAGAATAGATGCCAACGTCCCTGCCAGAAACAGAGACCGTTTGGGTCATTCAGCATCGCTTCGGGGTTAATGTAATGATAAATCGGACGGTGCGGATCACCTTTATACGTTTTCCGATACTCGTTAAGCCGTTGCATCAGCGGATTTGTCTCCAACTGTGCTTCTTGCTCTTCCAATGTGTCCGCGAACGTATAATGCGGTACGCGCGAGGTGTAATCTTCGTTAGCCATCATTTCTCCTCTATCGTGTAATTTTGATGAAATTCTGCAGATTAGCATAGCATAAAACTGATCGCGCGTCCAGAAAATTTTCTGTTAAAGTATTTTCATTTTACGTTTTGAATTGACACAATTTTCGCAGCATGCTATGATGCATAGATACCTTCTGAGTCCAAAATCTGAGATAGGACACTTAATCGTTGAAGGAGCATGGAACAATGAAACAGTCTCGCAAAAAAGCGGAGATGCACGTCGGTGTTCAAGGCATCGGTACATCTTCAAAAGAGTTGGCATTCCTCGCTCGGCACGGTGTAACACATATGGATACCACCCCCGAAGACACTGAAACCGAAACGCTGATTCAACATAAGGAAGAAGCAGCGGAAGCCGGTGTCAGCCTTGAGATGATTCATATCGGAATGCCGAGAAGCATTACGCTTGCACAAGATCCGCAGCGCGACGAGGACATCGAGGCAGTTTGTAAAATAATTGAGAACGCGGCGGCAGCAGGTTTACGAGGTTTGAACTATAACTTTTGTATCCTGCAAAATCAACGAACCGAGAGTACATTCGGACGCGGCGGCTCAAGTTACAGCACTTTCGATTTCTCCAAGTATGATAACGAAACACTTTCGGAAGCCGGTGAAGTGAGTCGCGAAGAGGCATTTGATCGGATCGCATACTTCCTCGAACGCGTGATCCCCGTTGCTGAAGAAAATAAAATCCAAATGGCATGCCACCCGAACGACCCACCTGCCCCTATCTTGAGAGGTGTCGAACGCTGGAATTACCCCGTGTTTGATGGCTTAAAACGTTACGCCGAGATTGCGGAAAGTCCGTATCACGGTTTTAACTTCTGCTGCGGCACAGTGTCGGAGGGTTTAGACGATCCCAGCACCGAGTTCTATGAGATTATTCAGTATTTTGGTGAACGCAAGAAGATTTTCAATATTCACTTTCGCAATATCCGTGGCGGACTGCACAACTTCCAAGAGGTCTGGCCCGACGAGGGACACTTAGATATGCATAGAGTCGCGCAGGTCCTCCGAGATGCAGAATATCCGTATATGCTGATGCCTGACCACGCACCGGGACATCCAGATGACCCAGCACCGCCGGGTGTTTCTGGCAGAGTCCGACAGGCATGGGCATTCCAGTTCGGATACATCATTGCCTTAATTCAGGCAGTCAACTCAGAACAGTAGATTGTTAGTTTTAAACAACGATTTGGTTTATAGCAAACCAAATCTTCAAGGAGAAAAAATGAAATCTATTATAACTTACTTAGCAATGATCACCATCAGTCTGGGCATCACAGTCCAAATTTACGCAGAGATTGACCTTGGAACCGCAAGGGGAATCTGGCTACTTGACGAAGGTGACGGCAACTTTATCAACGATATGTCTGGAAACGAGAATCACGGTGAACTTCAAGGTGGCGAATGGATCAAAGGACCTGACGGTGGACCCGCTCTCAGTTTAGACGGCGTAAATGATCGGGTCATCATTCCAGATGCCGATAGCCTGTATCTGGAAGAGGCATGGACCATCACCGCGTGGACTTTTGTGAATACAACCGAAAACGGTTTTGGACATATTCTCGGTAAAAGACCTGCCTCTGGAACGGTCGCTAATTACGCATTTAGGACAAGCGGCAATGGTGCTGGCTGGGAAGCATACTATGCCCGAGACGGTTGGAAAGGGGCTTGGAACCAAGGAAGCGTAAAGAAAGGCGAATGGCTGTATATGACGGCTACTTACGACGGACAAGATACCATCAAGATCTATGAAAATGGAGCTGAAATCGGTTCTGTTGGCGGGATGGGTGGACCGGCACCTCGGAATGACACTGATGTCAACATCGGGGGGTGGACAGACAACACTTCAGAAACACTTGACGGCATGCTCGCTGAGGTCGCACTCTTCGGTGTCGCATTGTCAGAAGCCGATATAAACACGCTGATGGACCAAGGGCTATCGTCCGTACTCACTGCTGTTGAACCTTCCAGCAAACTCGCAACTACATGGGCAAGTCTCAAATCGCAATAGTAGATGCAGCCGATTAGGTGTAGTCAGTGTATCACCTGAACATCTAACTGCACCTGTTTGGCAGCTCTTTAAGGTAAGGAGAGCAAAATGAAATTCATTATAACTTGCTTAGCCATCGTCACCATCAGTCTGACCTTTGCAGCACATACCTACGCGGAGATCGACTTTGAAACCGCACGCGGAATTTGGCTGCTCGACGAAGGCAAAGGCAATGATATCGAAGATATTTCTGGAAACGACAACCACGGCGAACTTCAGGGCGGAAAATGGATCAAAGGTCCTGACGGTCCTGCCCTCAGTTTAGACGGTGTAAATGATCGAGTTATTATCCCAGACTCCAAGAGCATGCATCTGGAAGAGGCGTGGTCAATTACCTCATGGGTGTTTGTCAATAAAACCGAAAACGGTTTTGGACATATTCTCGGCAAAAGACCCGCGAATGGTACGGTGGCGAATTACGCGTTCAGGACAAGCGGCAATGGGACCGGTTGGGAGGCTTACTTCGCACGAGACGGTTGGAAAGGGGCTTGGAATCAAGGGAACGTGAAAAAAGATGTCTGGCTGTATATGACCGCAACCTACGACGCAAAGGATACCATTAAGATCTACGAAAATGGCGTTGAAATCGGTTCTGTTGGAGGAATGGGTAAACCGGGTCCCAAGAATGACACTGAGGTCAACATCGGCGGTTGGACCAATAACACCTCAGAGACGCTTGACGGTATGCTCTATGAAGTCGCAATCTTCGCTTCCGTACTCGAAGAAGACGATATAAACGATCTGATGGAGAAGGGACTCGTAACACTAATGCCTGTTGAGCCTGCTGGCAAACTCACAACCACATGGGGAAATCTCAAATCCCAATGACAGATTAAGTGAACCGGGCGCAGCTGGTATGCCAATCGGACTGGTTGCGCCGGTTTTGTAAATGCGCACTGTAAGGGAAACAGCATGGCTGAACATATTGAGAGCGCACGAGCACTGAACCGTGTGGATTGAAAAATTAATATTACCCTATTACGCGTTTTGCATTACAATATAGGACTTACGCAATTTTTCTACGAATCTGTGTGTATTACACGCTGCTGGCGAGGTGTTTTTGCGGATTTCCCCTAGAAACCTCGCTAGCGAAGGGGCTGCGTAAGTCCTAACAATATATTTACGGAAAAATTATGACAAAATTGCCTAACGTTCTCCTCATCCTTGCCGACGACCACGGTTACGGCGATATTTCGGTACACAACGGCCCCTCAATTCAGACCCCTAATATCGACCGAATCGCTGCAGGTGGAACGCGATTTACCAGATTTTACGCGAATTCCTCGGTCTGTTCGCCAAGTCGCGCATCCCTCATGACTGGACGCTACCCAGATAGAGTCGGCGTGCCCGGCGTAATCCGAACCCACCCCGAAAACAGTTGGGGCTATTTTCGACAAGACGCGGTCACGCTCCCTTCAGCCTTGAAACAGAAAAATTATCGTACGGCACTGATCGGCAAATGGCATCTCGGACTTGAACCACAGAACCATCCGTGTAAACGTGGATTCGATCATTTTCACGGTTTTCTCGGTGATATGATGGACGACTACTACACGCACCGCCGACACGATATAAATTACATGCGACACGGTTTTGACACCATTGATCCGAGAGGACACGCCACAGATCTTTTTTCAGAATGGAGTATGGACTTCATTCGCGCGCAAGCACAATCGTCCGATCCCTTTTTCCTTTACCTCGCCTACAACGCACCACACACGCCGATCCAACCGCCGGATGAATGGATAACGCGGGTGCAGGAACGCGAACCCGATACTTCACCACAACGCGCAAAATACATAGCCCTCGTTGAGCACATGGATGCAGGTATTGGACGCGTACTCGATACACTCGAAGATACCGATCAATTGTCCAATACGCTCGTTATTTACACATCCGATAACGGCGGGTCCATAAATGTCGGGGCACACAACGGTCCGCTACGCGGTCAAAAAGGTGAGATGTATGAAGGCGGTATTCGAGTCCCTACCTGTGCGATGTGGCCCGGATATATCCCAGAGGAACATGTCACAGATCAGGTCGCATTACTCATGGATCTGTTCCCGACAATATGTGAAGTGGCTGGTACATCAATTCCCGAAGCCATTGAAGGGCGTTCAATCTGGCAAACACTCCAAGGCGAAGCGCAAGACTTTTCGGAGCGCATATTCTACTGGTTGCGAAGAGAAGGTGGACAACGGTTTTTCGGACAATGTCAACATGCTATCCGACGTGGTGACATCAAATTGTTGCACAACAGTCCGTTTGAATCCTTAGAACTTTACAATCTATCAAACGATCCGCTGGAAACAACAGACAGTGCGCAAACAGAGACAGCACTTTTCAAAGAAATGAGTCAACTCTTTCAAGCAGAAACGCAAAAAGCAGGGAGTGTGCCCTGGCAACAGTAATTGCCCTATCCTATTGAAGGTTTCGACTATGTCTCGTTCCTGAAAATGTATGGATTGTAAACCGCTTGAGCGATTGCATCAAAATATGCCACACTTAAGCGAAATATTCAACAGTCATAGTGTCCCACTACCTAAAGGTAGGGGCTTGTGCTTCACAGCGACTGCGGTTTCCGCTAAGCGTCCACCGTCTTACTTTCGCTCCACAATAGCTGCTAAGCCAGCTACGCACCGAAGTGCCTGATCTTATGCGACATGTGATTTGTCAACGGAGGCGGATGTTACGCCTGCTCTCCTATACATGCAACGGATACCCGAAGGCTTTGTCAATATAGAGGCGTGTGAGGCTTTTACAGAGTTGTCTCATTGACAAGCGTTCCGACAACGCATCAACTCTAACCTATGCCGAACACTACTTATTTAGTAGATTTGTTTTCAACAAAGTTTAGGTTATTTTTCCTATCAACCTCTATGCCGTCTACATCCCACAAGCTAAAGCATGGGGATTTGACGGAAGAGTGTTAAAAAGGAGGATGCTATTTTGAAGCAACAACGAAACGACCCTGAGGTATCAGAACCTGATGACACTCTTGACATCCCCATCAATCATTTCCAGAGAGAAACTATCAATAATGAGGGTAAGCAAGTGGAAAAACGCGGTTATACCTCCCTACATGATGCTGCGCGTGACAACGTTCATGAAGCAGTAACAGCATTGTTAGAAGATGGAGCCGATGCCAACGGAAAAGATAAATATGGCTACCCGCCCCTGCACTGGGCAGCGTGGCATAATTCTTACCAAGCAGCGGCAGTGTTGTTAGAAAATGGGGCTGACGTTAACGGAAAAAATGATAAAGACTTTAATCCCTTGCACTGGGCAGCATGGAACAATGGACACGAGACAGCGGCAGTGTTGTTAGAAAATGGGGCTGACGTTAACGCAACGAATGAGGATGGTGATACACCGCTCCACTGGGCAGCGTGGCGGAATGTTTACGAAGCAAAAGGCGTATCACTCGAAGGCTACACAAATAGCAACCCGACAGATAAATCTGGTTACACCCTCCTACACTGGGCAGCATGGCGGAATGCTTATAAAACAGCGGTAATGCTCTTAGAATATGGGGCTGACACCAACGCAGCGAATCATAAAGGACATACCCCTCTGCACACCGCAGCGGAGGACGATACCGCCGAAGTCGCAGCCGTGTTGTTAGAAAAGGGAGCAAAAGTAAACGCAAAAGCCAAAAACGGTGATACGCCTTTGCACGTCGCGGCAGCCCACAATGCACACGAAACGGTAAAAGTACTGTTAGAAAACGGGGCTGATACAAGTGAAACGAACGATAACCGTCATACCCCTTTGCACATCGCAGGAGAAAAGAAAGCACACGAAACGGTCAAGGTACTCTGCGATTACCGAGAGCGAAAGGGGTGGTCATGGTAACCGCCTTTCTGCTATCCAGCAAAAGTGCCACCCCTTAGAAATGGAAAACGAACCCAAATGTTGCCAGCAAAAACAGTACCAATAGGTTAAAATCACAGCAGACTCACCTAACAGTACCCACTACACCTCTGCAATCTTTACCACGCGCAGTTTGCTGTGGTGCCCCGCGTCCGTTAAACCAAAATCTTTTACATGGAGCTGCGATTTTGTGTAAACAATACACGCTATCTGACGCGTTAAAAGCGAAAGACACCCTGAACACATATACACCCGTTGGGACCGAAGAAGGAGAAAATGATGGGTAAAGTCGTTGGTATTGATTTGGGGACAACGTTCTCAGCCATCGCACACGTTGACGAATATGGGCAGGCGGAGATTATTCCGAACGCCGAAAGTGACCGAATTACGCCATCGGTGACTCTGTTTGAGGAAGATCTCGTCACCGTCGGGAAAATCGCCAAACAGAACGCCAGATCTGTTCCAGAACAGATCGTCGAATTCGCCAAACGCGAGATGGGAAAATCAAAAGAGACGTTTTTTCGCACTTTTAATGACAAGAACTATTCACCCGAAGAACTCTCTGCACTGATCTTAACGAAACTCAAACAGGATGCAGAAGCATATCTGAATACCGAAGTCACCGATGCTGTTATCACCGTCCCCGCCTATTTTCGCGACGCAGAACGTGAAGCCACACGCAATGCCGGGAAAATCGCTGGGTTGAACGTCTTACAGGTCTTGAACGAACCGACTGCAGCCGCGCTCGCTTATGGAATTGATCAAATCGGAACCGACCAGAATGCATTTGTATTTGATCTTGGCGGCGGCACACTCGATGTAACCATCATGAACGTCTCCGAATCCAATATACAAATGCTCGCTACGCACGGTGATCACAGACTCGGTGGTAAAGACTGGGACGATAAAATCATCACCTACGTTGCCGAGATGTTTGAGGTTGAACACGGTGAAAACCCATTGCAAGACCTCCACGCGTATCAAGACCTTCAACTTGATGCAATCGGCGCGAAAGAGTCACTATCTCGACGCGAAATAGCACGCATCGTTTGCGGATACAACGGTAAGACAACATACGTGGAATTGACCCGTGAAAAATTCGAGGAACTCACCACTGAACTCCTTGAGAGATGCCGAGTCTTATGCGATGTAGTCCTCTCCGAAGGAAACATGACATGGGCAGATATTGACACGATCCTATTAGTCGGCGGCTCAACCCGAATGCCAATGGTACGAGAGATGATCGCAAACATTAGTGGCAAAGAGATTAATCCCAATGAAATTAATCCCGACGAAGCCGTCGCCCTCGGTGCAGCGATCCAAGGCACACTCCGTCAGATTTCCGAAGCTGATACCGAAACAGCAGATGTATCTGATGCGGTTATTGAACGGTTCATTGGACCAGATGGTGCCCCTAAAGTGACTGTGACTGACGGTGCCACACACAATCTCGGACTTGTTGTGCTTAACGCAGCACGTGAATCTATTATCCATGTAATGATCCCTAAAATGACCGCTATTCCCTGTGAGATGGAAGATCGGTTTGGAACGGTAGACAACAATCAACGCTCCGTCTTGATTGAGGTTGTCCAGAGCCTTGAACAGGATCAACGCAAAGATGAAATAGAACTGTTTGACGAATATAAATTGGGTGAATGCACCCTCGAACTACCGCCAGGGTTACCAGAAGGATCCCCAATTCATGTTACCTACAGATACAATTTAGACCAAGTACTTGAAGTGACCGCTAAATCCGTGAATAACGGCGGAGCGACCGCAGTTTATGATGTCTTTTCCATCATTAAACGACCCACACTTGATGATAACGCAGTCGCAAAAGCGCGAACAGACTTACAAGATTTGATAATCGAGTAAATTGGGGTCTTAAATCTAAATATAGCGTCGCATTTTTCGATAATCGCAATCTATAAGCTTAATAATCCCTATCCTTTCGAATACACACAAGGACTACAATATGTCCAAACGCGATGAATTCGTTACAATTATCCGCACGCTCAGAGCAGCCTCGCCGACTATTACCGACAAACAACGCATTGGGCTTCTCCAGCAAGCATCTCAAAATTACGGACTTTCTGCTCAGGATGCCGCCGAAATTCTGAAAGATTTTAACTTAGTTGTCGGAGAAGAGATAAACTACTTTGACGTTTTGGGATTTTCGATTGAAGATATCCAAAGCTTAAATGAGGATGCCATCGTCAATCTCGTTGAGGCTGCGCACAAAAAACGCTATAGAGCGTCGTTAAATGCCGGAGGACGCATCCGTCCCGATGGCAAAACAGAGGAACAATGGCGGACGATCCTCAATCAAGCGCGAGACACTCTCAAAGACACCCAGAAACGTCGTACACATATCGCAACGCTTGAAACCGAACTTATCTCTACAGCAGAATCTCTCAGCCCGGAGCCAATGGCTTCAAATACATCAGTACATGATGAGATGGCACTTATTTCGGCGGGTGAGTTTCAGATGGGCAGCAACGACAACGATACAGAGGCACACGAAAAACCTGTTCATACCGTCTACATTGATGCATTTTATATCGACAAATACCCAGTGACGAACGCACAATATAAGAAATTTGTGGATGCTAACCCACCATGGAGCAAACCCCAATGGTTTAAGAATCGTATCTCCAGGAGATACCACGATGGCGACTATCTAAGACACTGGACCGAGGATGACTATCCAGACGGAAAAGCCGACTATCCAGTGAATTGGGTAAGTTGGTACGCAGCGATGGCGTACGCACAATGGGCAGGCAAGCGTTTACCGACAGAGGCAGAGTGGGAGAAAGCAGCGCGCGGAGGGTTGACGAATCAAAAATATCCGTGGGGCAATTCAATAGATGCAAGCAAGGCAAACTTCGGTAAGAATATTGGAGAGACTACATCTGTAGGAAAGTATCCCGCGAACGGCTACGGTCTATATGACATGGTAGGCAACCTATTTGAGTGGTGCCTCGATAAATGGGACAACGACTTCTATGCATCCGCCTCACCGAATAATCCTGTTTCAGGTAGCAGTATAGTAAGCATAATAGATAATTTTACAAACTCTAAAGAATCTCGCGTGGTACGGGGTGGTTCTTGGCATACGCCTGCACAGGACCTGCGAGTCGCCAAGCGCAACATGGATACGCCAAAGCTCACAACCCCTATCATCGGTTTCCGTTGTGTCATGGATGTAATACTTTAGTTCCCAATCCCTTTACTATTAGGACGTACGCAGCCCCACTGCAGGCGGGGTTTCAAACCCCGCCTGCAGTGCGTAAGATGTCCGTTATCATGGAAAAATGCGTAAGTTCTAACTATTTTTTATATCATTGCGAGTCCGGCTAATTCTTAGGAAAGGTATAATACGTGTCCAAACGCGAGGAATTTACCACATTCATCAACGCACTCAAAGCAGTTTCACCGACTATTACCGATGAACAGCGTATCGGACTTCTACGTCAAGCAGGACAACAATACAGTCTTACCATTGATGAGGCAACCGAGATTCTGAAAGCATCGGGCTTAGTTGTCGGTGAAGGTGTGGACTATTTTGAGGTGCTCGGACTCTCAGCCGCAGAGGTCCAAAATCAAAGCGAAACCGATATTGCAACTCGCGTTGAGGCTGCCCACAAGAAACGCTATAGTGCATCGTTGCGTGCGGGGGCGCGTATTCGACCAGATGGCAGAACAGAAGAACAGTGGCGGGCACTTTTGAATCAAGCGCGGGACACTTTGAAAGACGCTCAAAAACGACAAGAGCATCTCACGACACTACTTTCTCAGGAAGATCCACATGAGAGCGAATTTTTGGCACCAGAATTCATACCTACAGAAACACCTGAGACCGCCTCAGAATCAATATCTTCAACAAACAAACAGCAAAACTCGGAATCGCTGTCTTCAGTTAGGTCAGAGATTACCTCAGCACCAACGATTTCAAGGTTTGATGTGCCTGCTGAAATGGTGGTCATCCTCGCGGGTGAGTTTCTCATGGGCAGCAGCGAGGAAGACGCAAACGATAGTGAAAAGCCCGTGCATCCTGTCTACCTTGACGCGTTCTATATGGATAAATACCCAGTGACCAACGAGCAATACAAGGTATTCTTGGATGCGTGCCCGCAGTGGCAGAAAGACACCATACCGATAGACTATCACAATGGAAATTATCTCAGAATTTGGCATCGAAATAATTATCCGAAAGGGGCAGCTAACCATCCTGTCGTGAATGTGAGTTGGTACGCAGCGATGGCGTACGCGCAATGGGCAGAAAAGCGTTTACCAACGGAGGCAGAGTGGGAAAAAGCAGCACGCGGCGGTTTAACCGGAAAAAAATACCCGTGGGGCGATCAAATTGATACAACAAAAGCGAACTACGGTGAGAATATCGGACAGATAACATCTATCGGTGAGTATCCGCCTAACAATTACGGTGTGTATGACATCGTTGGGAATGTCTGGGAATGGTGCCTTGATGAACATATTTTGGATTTCTATGCCGCTTCGCCACATCGGAACCCAGTTGCGGGTAGCGATATAACCTACGTGCTTAATAATTTTACGTCCCTTAAAACATACCGTGTATTACGCGGGGGTTCTTGGATGAGTATACCACGTTACGTGAGTGTGGCCCCTCGCTTCAGGTTCACACCTTCGCACTCGATTAACAACGTCGGTTTTCGTTGTGTAAGATCCGCGTCTCTTTAGGAAATCGAAAACTAAATAGCCATAATTTTGACAGCGTACGCCATATCTGATAGAATAGTTCGGTATATCATATCTAATAGGTATCATTTTGAGAAACAATGTGAGAAGACTAACATTCTGCATAAGGGCTCAACCAGAATATAAAGACTATTAAAGGGTATCATTTATAATGACAAACACAGATAATCTTACGCTATGGTATCAGAAACCCGCCGAAGCATGGACAGACGCACTACCCGTCGGAAATGGGAGACTCGGTGCGATGGTGTTCGGCGCAGTAGAACGGGAACGTATCCAACTCAACGAAGAAACACTTTGGGACGGCGGTCCCCGCGACACCAACAATCCAAAGGCTTTAGAAGCACTTCCGAAGGTGCAACAACTCCTCTTTGATGACAAAAACGAAGAAGCCACTCAACTGGCTGGAGAAACGATGCTCGGCGTGCCAGAACGGATCAAATCCTACCAGTCCTTAGGCGATCTGTTTCTGGAGTTTACACATAAAGAGGCGACACAATACCGTCGGGAACTTGATCTAAACACCGGTATCGCAAAAACGACCTATCGCTGCGGTGACATCAACTTTACAAGAGAAGTCTTTGTGACAGCGGTGGACGACCTTATCGTTATCAGAATTGCGTCTGATGCAATCGGACAAATCGCTTTTGATATGACGATGACCCGTGAACAGGATGCCGCCGTTGAAGCGATCGCAGCCAATATCCTCCGGCTTGATGGGCAGTGCGGCGATGACGGGGTACGGTTTTCAGCCTATCTACAGGTGAATGTTGAGGGTGGAAACGTCAAATCAACAGGAGAAAGTCTGTCTGTCAGTGGCGCGGATGCCGTCACACTCTTTCTCTCCGCTGCAACGAGCTACGTAAATCAGACAGACATGAGTGGAAATTCGCACGCACTTTGCGAAAATTATCTAACAGGTATCGATACAAAATCTTACGCAGCAATTCGGGAGGATCATATTGCTGAGCATCAATATCTCTTTCAACGGGTCGACTTAGACCTCGGTGCTACGGATGCCGAAAATCTTCCGACCAATGAACGCTTAGAGGCAGTGAAAGCGGGGGCATCAGATCCCGGACTCGTTGCACTCTATTTTCAATATGGACGCTATCTCCTGATCGGAAGCTCACGACCCGGGTGCCTACCGGCAAATTTGCAAGGCATCTGGAACGAGCACATGAACGCACCTTGGAACAGCGATTTCCACACCAATATCAACCTCCAGATGAACTATTGGGTCCCGGAAATTTGTAACCTACCGGAATGCCATATACCGCTATTTGATTACATGGATACACTCGTTGAACCGGGAAATCGGACAGCACAAATCCATTACGGTGCTGACGGTTGGGTTGTTCACCATCTCTCTGACGTTTGGGGGTTCACAACGCCTGCTGACGGTATTTGGGGTATCTCGCCTGTCGGTGCTGCATGGTTATGTGAACACGTCTGGGAGCACTACCTTTTCGGTGGTGATAAGGATTTCCTTATTAAACAAGGCTACCCACTCATGAAAGGCGCAGCCCGTTTCATGCTCGATTTCCTTATTGAAGCACCAGAAGGCACACCCTTTGCTGGTAAACTCGTCACAAACCCTTCACACTCACCCGAAAATAGTTTCCTAAAACCTGACGGTACACGCTCCCTCTTTACATACGCCGCAACAATCGATCTGGAAATTATACATGAACTCTTTACCAACTGCATCGCTTGCATTGATGTACTCGGAGAAGATTCAGAATTTCGTACTGAGTTGGTCTCTGCTTTAGAACGACTCGCGCCGCTCCAGATTAGCGAGAAAACAGGACGGCTGCAGGAATGGGTATTCGACTACGACGAACCGGAACCTGGGCATCGACACATGTCTCACATGTATGGACTCCACCCCAGTTCTCAGATTACATTGCGCGGCACACCGGAGTTGGCGGCAGCAGCAAAGAAATCGTTAGAATATCGCTTGGCACACGGCGGTGGTCATACGGGGTGGAGCCGTGCATGGCTCATCAACTTCTGGGCACGACTTGAAGATGCCGAAGAGGCATATACCCATCTCCAAGCACTTCTGGCAAAATGCACATTGACGAACCTGTTTGATACACATCCGCCTTTCCAAATTGACGGCAATTTCGGCGGAGTCTCCGGCATCGCGGAGATGCTACTACAGAGCCATGCAGGTGAGATTCATCTGTTACCCGCTCTCCCAGAAGCGTGGAACACTGGACACGTCAAAGGCTTACGCGCTCGCGGCGGGTTTGAGGTAGATATGGCATGGGAAAATGGGCAGCTGACTGAGGCCCGGCTGCATTCTACATTGGGAAAAGACTGCACCGTCCGTACAACAGCAGCTGTCGCAGTAACATGCGATGGACAAGCAGTTGACACAACGCAATCGGACTCGGTTATGACGTTTGGAACAACAGCAGAGAAAACATACATTTTGGCGTAAGCCCGTTTATATTGATAAGCGCGGTTGATCGCTATACGCTCTAATCCGTTCGTTTGCCAATGCAATATACTTCTTCTCAATATCGTACCCGATATAATGCCTCTCTGATTTCAAGGCACTCAAGCATGTCGTACCACTTCCACAGAACGGATCCAAGACAACATCGCCGACGAAAGTATAGAGTTGGATTAATCGATGCGGTAGCTCCTCAGGAAAGGGTGCAGGATGTCCGATACGTTTCGCTGAGACAGACGGAAATGTCCAGACGCTTTTTGTCCATTGCAGGAAATCCTCTTTACGAATAGAATTCTCTTTTCCGTTGCGTTTTCGAGAAAAGGAGCCTTTGGAAAAAACGAGAATATACTCATGAACGTCTCTCAACACCGGATTCGCAGCGGATTTCCAACTGCCCCACGCCGTTGAACTTCCTGCACTTGAGGCTTTATCCCAGATGATTTCGCCCCGCATGTGATAGCCTATCGCAAGCATGTCCTCTATGATGTAACTATGCAATGGGATATAGGGTTTCCGACCTAAATTAGCGATATTAATGCATGCCCTGCCACCGGTGACCAATTTTCTATACGTCTCGGCGAAGACAGCATAGAGGAGTTCCCTGTATTCCGCAAGCGACAGATCATCATCGTACTCCTTTTTAGCGTTATACGGAGGGGATGTGACCATCAGGTGGATACTATCATCGGGAATCGCGGACATATCTGTGCTAGACGCACAATAGAGTTGATTCAGGTTTTGGGCAGAGATAGGGTTTTCTACCCAGTTGTCAGGTTCCGGAAGTTCCTGATCGGCGTAAAGTTTGCTTCCATAAAATTCACTCGCATCGTGATTGATTCGTCCAGGTGTTCCGAACGCACTGGTCTGTGTCCCCCCCTTGCGGAATTCCGAATCGTCCTTACAATTATGTGCCATACCCGTTCTCTGTGCCCCTCTATTTCTCAATACCGGTCCGGACGCCAATAAATAACATCCCGTTTGGGAAACAAGACCGCCAAAAACGCCGAAATTTCTGCCGGTACTGTAACATCAGCCCTTATCTGTTCCCACCCTATTTCGCCAAATAGGAGTTTCCAAAAATCTGCTTCAGACAAGTCTATGCCGAAATCAACTGCATCGGCATCCTCAGGGACGATTTGCAGGGTGCCGTCAGCATTGTGCCGCAGCACTGCTTGCTGGTTGTTGAGAGCAGGCAATTTGACAGCAAGCGGTGGAAATGTCTCGTTGACATCCGCAATTCGCGATTCCCACCCGACAACAAGACGGCGCAAGAACACTGGTAGGTTCACAGCATAGAACATCATCGGGGTTCCGTCTACCAATGTTAAGGTGCCATTACACTTCCGTACAACGCGTCGCACAAAAGGATGTTGAGACGAGAGCATCGACGAAAATGTACAGACGACTTTCTCAATGTTGTGTGTTTGCAAAAGATGAGACACAAGCACATCCAAAGTTGCCTCCGAATTGTCGGGCATGTATCCAACCTCAAGTACTTCAGCGACTTTTCCACCTAACCGATAATTGAGATACCCACCTAATTCGGAAGCACAAGTCTCTTCTACTCGGCGTGCGACAACAGTCGGAAGGACACACCGTATACGGGAGGGTGCCATATCCCAGTAAGCACGCGTCCGGGCAATAGCACCGCTCTGCTGTTCATTCGCGATGTTGTATAGCCTCGCCACAGCATCTAAATCCGTTTCTGGGGTAAAATCGGTTATTTTCCATCCAGGTGGAGTCTCTGCCTCTATTGACGAACTACACGCCACAATAGAACTCCGCAGGGGCAAGGAAACCCAACCGAGTTGGCGGTAGAACTCCTCGGGGATGATAGTGAACAAAGCACCTATGTCATACCCCGTTGTCTTCAAGTACTCAATAGTATCCCGCATGAGCGCGGAGGCGTATCCAACACCACGATAGTCGGGATGTGTACAGACACCACCGATGCCCCCCATGGTCACGAGAGATTCCCCGACCCGTATCCGTCGTTCCCAAACGCGCAAAGTCGAGACAACCTTGCCATTCACTACAACAACACGGGTTTGGGACGGACGATAACTGCTATCACCTTGGACATACTGCCAATAGCGTTCATGATCATCTGAATCAAAAGCCAAGCAACTAAGTTCGACAACTTGCTCTAATTCTGATTTGTGAGCTGCTCTAATTTCCATATTTTTAACGATTAGGTTTCTGCTCCGATTTTTCCGTTTTGATCAACAACTCGTGCCTTTTCTATTACGTTCGGAGTCGAGTTGTTGGTCAAAAAATCGGGTTTCCGCTGCGTTTTAGCAGCATTTGTTACTATCGCATTCTTTGCGCCTCAATATTCCAAACTTCACTGGCAAGAGAACAACAATCTACTGCATCGAAAAGACAACGCCCAATGCCTCATTCGGGGTCTGAATCAGCTTTTCACATCCTTCAGATGCCTGATCAATCGGGATAACATCTGTAATCAACGGATTCACCTGAATCTTGCCTTCGGACATGAGTCGCAGCGATAGTTCTAAGTTGCGTTGTGTCGGCCACGGCACAAAGACTGGCGGATAATCCGCACCGTGTTCATAGTCTTCGTCGTGATAGCCAGGACCCGTACGCGCCGCACTGATAACATCCACATTACCGAGTCCGGCTGCGAAACCGTGCGTAATGCTTGCCCCCCCGACAATAACGATCCGTCCCATCTTGTGCGTATCGGGTGCAGTTTTGAGCATTGCTCGAATCTGCTGAAACGCGCTTGTCGCATCGCCGCCGAAAGCGATAATCCCGCAATCCATGCCGTAACCGTTGCTAAATTCATTCGCAATAGGAACCGGATCCGTCTCCGAAACGTTTATCGCGCGGTGTACACCAGCGTCTTCGGCGATACCAATCCGTAAGGGTAGTTGGTCTAAACCGATAACATAGGCACCCGCCGTTTTGGCGATCTGACACGCAAATTGTCCAACAATGCCCAACCCAGCAACGACAACATTCTCACCGATGCGGATACGTCCACGTTGCACGGCGTGTAACGCCGTTGCTGCGAGATGAATGGACGCGGCCTCTTCGCTGGTAACATCATCCGGTACTTTCGCGCATAGGTTATGCGGCACACAAGCATGAGTGGCGTGGAGTGCGTAGCCACCGCCCATACCAGCCACCCGATCGCCAATCTCAAATTCGTCGCAATCACCTTCTGTACCGATAACAACACCAGCATTGGTATATCCAAACGAACGCTGCCGCGCTTCGGAACCAGGGTTTTCGCGTCGCCGCTTGACACCTCCAAGTTCCGTACCCGGACTCACCATCGAGGCGTGGACTTCAATAAGCAACTGCCCCGGTTTCAGCGAAGGTATTTCCTGCTCCTCCGTCCAGATACGTCCCGCTTCATTCATCATCACAACTTTTCTCATCTTTTAATTTGGCCCTAACGGGAGCTGTCAGGTAACTTTCAGCAGGGCCTCCTCCATGGTAAAATCCGCCATGCTGCCGTTGTTGCATGGCTGCCATCTTTGGCTAAGTTTTTGACATTTTTCTGTAAGGCTCCAGATCAATCCCCGGATCGGAGCTATCAAGTAAGTTTCAGCGGGGCCTCCTCCGTGGTAAAATCCGCTATGCTGCCGTTGTTGCATGGCTGCCATCTTTGGCTAAGTTTTTGATGTTTTTCTGTAAGGCTCCAGATCAATCCCCGGATCGGAGCTATCAAGTAAGTTTCAGCGG
>JAGFCB010000253.1 GCA_022394775.1 Candidatus Poribacteria bacterium | reverse complement strand
GTTCCCTGAGACCCCTTACTTAAAACTTAAAAAGGGATCGTCACTTGAGTTGAAATGATGTCGGACGCGCGTTTCGTACTTCTGTTTTGTAAGGAGGAAAATAATTTCCTTACGACAAGAATTATGCCTTAAAACCCCTATTAAGTCAAATTATATTTGAAAAATTAATATAATTAGATGAAAAAAACAATTTTTATTTGACAAAACTTTATTAAAATAGTATAATTAAACCAAATATGTCGTTTTAACGTTAATTTTCTTACAGATCGGAGGGGATTTCGCATGCCGAAACGTGTGAGCCAAAAACAGATTTTGATGGCCTGTCAGATGTCATTTAAAGGGGTTAGGAATGGCGAAATCGCAACTCTTCTCGATGTAACCGAGGCGACGGTCTCGAATTGGCGGAAACTGGAGATCTGGCAAGAGTTCGAGGCAGAACTTATTCAGGCGTACAAACAACAGGTCTTGGAATCTGATCTCGCAACTCCTGCAACCCCCCCGTAGATTTTAGCGTTAACGACACACGCGCGTGGATCGCATAACTGCCACGCCGAACCGGTTAGTTGAAAACGTGAATGGGTTTAAGTGTAATTCCCTGAATCCATTCGTTCATTAGAATGGAGGTCCAGACGACGGACTTAACACTCTATTTTACCTTTAATTTTTTCTATTTTTGGAGGAATCACATGTCTTTGAATCGATTGACATTTTCCTTAACGAGTTTAATTTTCTTAATAGCACTTGGGCTGGTCTTCGTGCCGACTTCTGTGATGGCGCACGTTGTTGTTGGTGCAGATGGCCACACAGCTGCTACGCCCGCACACCCCGTTGTGAAGTCGGTAACCTTACTCGGTGCCGCAGCGGACGGGTACGTTGGTGATGACTCTTTCGTCATAGAAGTTGTATTTGAAGCGGGAAACACGGCGAAACTCATAAGTGCATCCACAGTGGGTGATGCTCTGTTGGCAGATGTTCCTGCAAAAGCCTTTGATACAATAGAAACGAATCAAATTAACGCTACGACCTACAGAATCCGACTTAAGGCTGCGGCGGCAGCAACAACGGGAACTAAGTCCTCGCTCTATGTAGGAGGTGAAACCCAAGCTTATACTCCCGCTGCGCCGGCTACAGGTGACGATCCAGCCAGGCCGACGGTTACGTATGATACCATAGCACCAACAGTGGGCGATGGAACACCTCAGCCGATGGCGGGGAAATCGTTTCCCTTAAATAATAAGTTGACTGAAGCATTTGATGTTGTTTTTCAAATCACTGACAGTGCAACCGCAGGAGCCCGAGACGGCATGGTTGACGGCACAACCTTTAAGCTGACGGCTTCCCCTGATACTGTAACATTCTCAAACCTCAGATCGCTCGGCAGTAACAAGTTCGCTGCTACAGTTACACCAAAACCTGTCACGAAAAATGAGACTTTAGTCACAATCACCGCAAGCGTGATGGATATGGCAGGGAACACAGGCATGGGCACGGCTGAAGCTACCTTAGCAGCGAGAATGGCAGAAGAGGAGGAAGAGGAAGAAACCCCAACGCCTACGGAGTTAGCAGCCATGAAGACAGGCTTGTCCGTTAAGGCAGGGAAATTTATCCTGCTCGTCCGTAATAAAATGAACGTCAGAGGGCTACCCGACACGCTGCCGGACGGAGCAATGATAGTTGAGTGGGATAGTATGCCGGATCTTGAAGCCCTCTTATATAGTGGTGGTTCGATCGATCTCACCCGTGCGAAAGCACCGAAGTTGGATCATGATGCTAAGGCTGATACCGATGCACGCGATGCAGGTGCCCGTGACCTTATTATCACAGAGGTGATGTGGGCAAAGAACACCGCACTTACAGGTAAGAGTCGCGAACTGGATCACCAATGGATCGAAATTTACAATCCGTTGAAAGCTGATGTCGGTGGTGTTACCATTACAACGACAAAGAAACGTGACTTTCAAACAATAGCTGACACGGATGTCCTGTTGGATCGGCTGAGTAACCAGGTCGGTGCCGGTTGGGCACTTAGCGAACTCGGTCAAAATGGTAGCAATGATTATGACGACATGACCGATGATGTCAAAAGCAACTTTATCTCGATGTTTAGAAACAACCGGGGTAAAGAAGGCTGGACAAAAGGTCACTGGTCACCCTCCACTGAAACTGCGATTGCCGGTCATAAAGGGACTCCAGGACGTTTGGAACGCACAGCTGCAGTCGTTATTGCAACGACAAGCGTGCCGCGCGAACCGTTCGTCATCAATGAGTTCGGTATCGGAAATAGTGACGGTGAAGATTGGGTTGAGCTCCGCAACGTCACGGATTCTGTACAAAACTTGAAAAACCTGCTGTTGACCTCTGTTACGGGATTGGATAAAGAAGAAATCGAATTCCACTTCCATGATAAAGGTATTGAAATCCCAGCGAAAGGTGTTGTCCTTATAGCAAGCACCAGTCCGGTAGATACGGACATTGCTGCGGGCAGAAATCTTGAAGTCGCTGCAGATGATCAGGAAAAAACGGGTGTTGATAGCATATATGTCGTGAGGAATTTTGAGTTACCGACAGGTAAGTTCAATCTTATCTTGCGCAAGGACTATAACAACAAGTTTGATGCTGATTTCAAGGGTAAAGCCCTGGAGAAAGTGATTGATGCTGTAGGTTCACTCAAAGTGGATAAAGACACAGCGGACTTCAACACCGATTTCTGGCCTCTTAATGGAACAGGCGCGCCGCATGGCGATGTCATTGAAGGTTTAGGTCAAGATTTCAAAGGGGGCACTGTCTATATTCGCAAAGATGCGGGTGGCGGTACCGGCGAGCATGATCTTGGTAAAGTTGGTTACTCCGGTATCGGTTATGACCGTATTGCCGCGAAATCTGATGCTAACGGTGGAACCCCCGGATTCGCTAACGATGCCTTGAAAGATAAGATCGCTGGACTCATGACAGGTGAGGTCACGATCAGTGAAATCATGGTGGATGTTGGTGGAGGTCGTCAGCACCTGCCGCAGTGGATCGAACTCTATAATTCGTCCAAGACGCAGGCGGTAAATCTCAACGGTTGGAAACTTCACATTGAGAACGCCGCAAATGGTGACGGGACCTTGGAAGTGAACACATTCAGCGCGATGCTCACACTCGGGAGTGTAATAATCTCACCGAACCAGACAGTGCTGATTGCCTCGAGCACAGGCAGAGTGTCGGATCCCGATCATTTCCCCCGGACCCGTGTCGTGAACCTCTGGACGACCAAGGCGCATCGGGAAGCGTTAGATATGAAGCTCCGGACTGATCCCATTTTGAACACCACAGGTTTCAACATCACGTTGTCCGACAAAGATGGCATGGCTGTTGACTCAGCTGGTAACCTTGACGGTAACCGTCGCACGCGGGATGAACCTACATGGATGCTTCCGATGAGTGAAGAAGATGGTCGCCGCAGCTCCTTGATTCGTGTCTACGATGAAGGTGTGGCTGTTGACGGTACGATGGCAGCTGCATGGGTATCAGCAGATATGACGAACCAAGTATTCTCTAACTCGCAGACCTTCTACGGCGACGAAGATGACTTCGGTACACCTGGTTTCCGTGGTGGTGGTCCGCTGCCCGTCAATTTATCGAAGTTCCGTCCGGAACGCCTCGAAAGTGGCGAAGTCGTTATCCGTTGGGCGACTGAATCTGAGCTGAACAACGCTGGGTTCAACATCCTCCGTAGCGATACACGCGACGGTGAATTCACCAAGATTAACACTTCATTGATCGCAGGTCATGGCACCACGAGTGAGCGGAACACTTACGAGTGGAAAGACACGTCTGCGAAGCCCAATGTCGTCTACTACTACCAGATTCAGGATGTATCCCTTGACGGTAAAGTGCAGACTTTACGTCAGAGCCGTCTGAAAGGTGATGTTTCACCTGCTGGTAAGCTGACCACGATATGGGGTGAAATAAAAGCGTTGCACTAAGCAACAACCGGGTTATTCAGGGATGAATAATCTGTTTTGAACTAACCAACCAAAAGGCGGCGGATGCTCTGTGTCTGCTGCCTTTTTTTTAT
>JAGFCB010000002.1 GCA_022394775.1 Candidatus Poribacteria bacterium | reverse complement strand
GTCTTCGGGCATCTCGCCATCTTCAGGCATTTCACCGTCTTCGGGCATCTCGCCGTCTTCAGGCATCTCGCCGTCTTCGGGCATTTCACCGTCTTCGGGCATCTCGCCATCTTCAGGTAGTGGGAAACCTTCTGGTGGTAGAAGTGCGTCTGGAGGGAGGAATGCTTCAGGCGGTAATGCATCTGGCGGGAACGCGCCTGGCGGAGGTCCTAACGACTCAAGCGTTATTGTAATCAAACTTGGGTCAATCTGCTCATCTTCCATCTTTTTGATGAGTTCATCCAGATTCTCAGGCAACGGTTTTGGTTCTTCCTCTGGTCCACCAAATCCAAAAAAACCGCCTCCAAAGAAGGGATCAGGAGGACCGAATGGGTTCTGGGAAGCAACGCTGAGAAGCGCGGGACCAACAGGGAAATCCTCAGGAACCTCAAGCGTAACGTCTCTCTGAATCGTCCGCTCGTCTCCGGCTGCGCTCCAGTGCGGAAGTAACACGACCGAAACCGTGAGGTCTTCACCCGGCGTGATTCCCTCTTCAGGGACAATAACCTCATGCAGCTCCGCTAACATAATTTGCGGTTTGTCCTGGATGGAAATTGACACATCTGATAGTGTCGCTTGCCCAGCACTGTTTGAGAGTGTGTCCGCAAAAGAGCGCACAATCCGCTCAACGTTTAGCAGCACATCGAAAAATGGATCTGAAGACGCACTCCGAAATGATTCTGTATAAACAGTTTCAGTTTCTTTGAATTGGAGCGTGACAGTCCCGTCCACTGTTGCTGAACTTATCTCTTGACGGATTGAGTCCATCGTAATAGCTACAACGACTGGTAAGAACGATTCCTGACCGTAGGCTACCTTGTGATTCTTCTCGACGACGGGGCCGTTACCTGCTTGGTAAGCGACTTTCACCGGAATCATTGAGGGTACTTCGCCAAGTACTCCCACAACTGCGGGTCTGAGATCCTTGGTGATTGTCCCAATTGGATTCCCGTAGGCTGATGAAGATTTGTACGGTATCTGCAAGTTGGAAACGATACCGTTGGTGACGGCTCTATAGACCGGTAATGCCGACTTGCCGGCACCAATCATTGGATGTCCGAACGCTACAAATGTACCGTCGTCGTAGACTTGTGTCACTGTCCCGAACCCGATAGAATTGACGACATCACCTGTTGATACAGCGACACCAATCATATCCCCAGCGGCGAGTCTTGTTGTCGTCGTCGGTGGTGCGCCCGGCGCATCACCAATATCGGCAAACAGTTGGACAAAGTCGAAGTGAGAACCTTTTAGGTGTGATGAAAGTTGTTCAAGCCTGTGGGGTTGTATACCGGAAATCGTTAGGGGGGTTTTCACCGGCGTATATGCCGCTTGGATACCACCCGGTGCAGCTGCTGCACGTTCTGCTTCAAGCATCTCCCCGAATGTTTGGTGGTGAATTGCGTTTTCCATTGCATCAATGGATGTTACCCAGAACCGACTCGGTGCTGTCGCAAAGGCATCGCCATAAGCGAGCGCGCCCATAATACGTCCCGGAGGACCGACTGGACTGCCCGACATGCCTTGCGCGATACCACCCATCGCCTCAGCCATTTCATCCGCGAGTTCAAATTCGTAGAGTGCGAACCCAAATCCGAAGTCTCGAACGCCACGGAATTGAGCCTCAAGGGTAACTCTGTTTGTGCCTTCAAGCACAGTAACGATTTGAACGGGTGTTTTATCCGCCAGTTGTCGCGCTTCGTCCTCATACATGTTTTCGAGGACAACATCGCCTAAGAGCGGCGCGCCACTAAATGCGGATGCTTCGTCTACTACGGCAGGATTCTCAAGCTGTTTCTGCTCTTCATCAGAAGAACACCCTAATTGACTGAGAACCGCAATAGCGATACCTATTAGCACAAAAAATCTTTCATTTATTCCTCCAGAATAGAGTTGTATCTATCTGTTTCGGTTGGTTTATCGTGAACTTGAAAATAATCCAAAATAAATTGTTAGTTTGGACTGTGGGATGGGTTTGTAACCCCGATTGAATTCTTTCAGAAAGGTTGTGCATCCAATATTAGTCTGTCAACCTTGAAATGAAAGGTAACCCCGGTTCGTAGTCGTGCGATTCATCGCACGCAAACCCAAGGCGCGATAATGCAGTCGCATTTGGGCGAGTACGTCGCAGAATTGCGCCACTACGAACCATCTATCAGTTTAGCGGTGACAACGCAATACTGACTTTCTGATATTAGATTAGTATACTCCAACGCAGCTTCTCTTTGAAAAAAGTTGAGATTGCTTATTTCGATCAAGATTTGTCACCTTGTCGTCAAAAGTGTGCGCTTCATTTTGGAGTCCCTTGTGGTAACGCTCTGTAAAAGCAGAAAGATTACACAAAACCACAGAACATCGTAGGATGTAAGTTTTGCACAAAAGCGGCGCGGCCAGAAACCGCGCCTACAGTTCAGAGTGAGAACGATTAAGTAAGTTACCACGCAACCCAGCCACCATCAACAGCAATTGTTTGCCCTGTCACCCAGTTCGCGGCATCTGATGCTAAAAACAGCACCGCGCCGACGACTTCGTCCACTTCACCGACACGTCCCATCGGAATACGGCGGACAACATCTTCATAAAACTCTTTACGTTGCAAGAGGACATCCGCAAGCGGAGTCCGTGTAAACGCAGGCGCCACAGCATTTACCGTAACGTTATGTGGAGCCCATTCAACAGCGAGTCCTTTGGTTAACAATACAACACCCCCCTTGCTCCCGGAATAGGCAGTACGTAGCGGGCCACCGACCAATCCCATCGTCGAAGAGATGTTGATAATCTTACCACTTTCTCTTTCGATCATCGGTTTCACAAGCGTCTGTGTTAAAAAGAACAGACCTTTGAGATTCAGATCATAGATCGCATCCCAATCTTCTTCGGTTAACTCAAGCGCAGGTTTCGGACGGTTCGTACCTGCATTATTAACGAGCACATCCACCCTACCCCAGATATCAATCGCTTCTTGCGCGCCTTTGGCAACCGCTGCCATGTCGCTAACATCAAATACAACCGATGCCGCTTCACCGCCATTGTCGCGAATCTCGTTCGCGACTTCCTCAAGGT
The DNA here is from genome assembly GCA_022394775.1 of Candidatus Poribacteria bacterium. GTDB lineage: Bacteria > Poribacteria > WGA-4E > WGA-4E > WGA-3G > WGA-3G. Next base: position 2,694 of record JAGFCB010000002.1, on the reverse strand, counting down.
CAGACGGTGTACGGCTATTCAAAATAACTTTGGCACCCATCTGTGATGCGGCGAGTGCTATGCCTCTACCGATCCCTTTGCCGGAACCCGTAATTAACATTACTTTGTCATTCAACTCAAATCCTGGAAATGCCATGTTTAGCCTCCAATCGCTAATTTCAAGGTATTTTCTAACAACATTGCGCGCGTCATAGGACCTACGCCACCCGGAACCGGCGTGATAAACCCTGCTACCTCTTTAACTTCCTCAAATTTTACATCTCCCACGGCACGTCCATCTATGTGATTAATGCCAACATCAATGACTGTTGCCCCGGGTTTTACCATATCCGCAGTGATAAACTCAGATCTGCCGATTGCGACGACAAGAATATCGGCTTTTTGGGCTTCTACTTTCAGGTCAGCAGTGCGGGAATGGCAATAGGTTACGGTGGCATTCCGGTTTAAAAGCATCAATCCAACGGGTTTGCCGACAAGCGGGCTTCTACCAATGCAGACCGCATGTTTCCCCGCTATCGTTTCTTCTGTCAGTTCAATAAGGCGGATTATACCTGTCGGTGTACAAGGTGTCACACCCTCGCGGTTAATAAGGAGATTTCCTAAATTAACAGGATTTAACCCGTCTGCATCTTTATGCGGAGCGATCGTATCAATAACCGCCTCTTTATCTATATGATCCGGCAGCGGCATTTGAACCAACATCCCGTGGATATCTGATCGGGTGTTCAGGGTTTCAATCTGCTGGATAAGAGATTCTTGGCTGATGTCGGTAGGTAGGCGATGGACTTCGGAATGAAAATGTACCTTCTCACAATCACGTTGTTTATGCTTGATGTAGAGCGTCGATGCAGGGTCTTCGCCGACTTGAACAACTGCGAGGCCAGGGGTGAACGTAAGTTTTTTTAACCTTCGCCGGATCTGGCTCCGGACACGCTGCGCAAGGCGGCTACCATTAAGGAGTTCGGCTGACAAATTCCTTTTCCTCCAGATTACGCTTCTTTATAACTTAAATAGATTCAGCATAGTGCAATATGCCACGTGATGATTAGTATACCATACATTCCTGATTTCACGCACTCTTTTTTCAATTCTCCATTTTTCGATCGAATTTTCACCCCAGGCCCGGTAGGTTCGGTTTTTGCGGCGTACACGCCCAGATGCGAAGTGCATCGCGGTGTACTCACCCCGGGGAATGCCACACGGAGAACCTTCATACCGTTGATTCATGCGACCTGCATTCCAACCGAACCGGATCCTTAAAAAAAGACCTGAAACCCAATAATTTCTTAAAACTGAATGGCTCTGGCTTCTGAAGCAGGACTATTTAGTTCTCGGTTTTTTTGTCCAATTTTGGACACTTCAGGCCCCGCAGGGTTTTTGCTTGGGTGTTTCTTCACGGTTTGGAACCAGGGCTCCCACCCGTTACTGGGAAGGGACATCGGACTTGAAAAAGACAATTTGAACATTTAGAGAATCCGATAATTTGTCTAAAACTAAATGCCCCTCCTTCTGAAATATAAAAGGTTGACGTTTTCTTGTAGATGGGGTATGATAAAAAATAAAAAGGCGGGAAGAAGAAATGATTCGTGTAGGTGTAGGACATTCACAGGACCTTTCTACCGCTAATGCAGCGGAACATGCGACACTCGTGGCAATGGGAAACGCTGGAATTGCCAAAGCAGACCTCGCCATCGTATTTGCAACCATTAACTATCAAACAGAATATGAGCAGTTATACCAAGCAGTTCAAGCCAATTCCAGTTGTGATACGCTTATCGGGTGTAGTGGAATGACCATCTTGACCTCAGGCGGTGAGTTTGAAGAAGAACCTGCGATTGCCGTGATGGTGCTCCGAAGTGAACAACTTTCTGCCGTCCCTTTTAGCACACAAGGCACGGAGGTCGAAGTTAGCGAACTGATACAGGACAGCATTCAACCCGCACTGCGAGATGACTCACTCCTCATAATTTTCCCTGATATTCGGACTGTGAATCCGGCAGAACTTGTGAAACAGATTGGTGGTGACGGCACTACCCTGCCTATTGTGGGAGCTGCTGTCTCTGGAGACGCGACTGGCGCACAGATGTACCACTGGAAAGACGCTCAGGCGACAGAGGGCGGTGCTGCAGGTGTGCTCTTGAGTGGAGACTTCAACACGGAGATCGGTGTTGCACAAGGGTGCCAACCTATTGGTAAGCCGCGTGAGGTCACAAAAGCAGATGGCCAGATTATTTTTGAATTAGATGGTGAGCCTGCATTGGAGAACTTTAAAGGGACGTTGCAATTGCTAACGCAGGATGATATTCGACGGTCGGGTGGCACGGTCTTCGTCGGAATTGCGATGGACGATACAAATAAAAATCCGACCCGCGGTGATTTTCTCATTCGCAATCTCGTCGGAATTAATGAGGAACACGCTGCACTGGCTATATCCGAAGAGGTGGAAGTGGGACAGTTGGTGCAGTTTCATCTACGGAACCCAGCCGCAGCCGCGGCGGAAATTCAGGCGATTGTAGCACAGTTGGCTGAAAAAACACGCGAACAGGTGCCCGCATTCGGGCTCTATTTCAACTGCTTGGGGCGTGGTAAGGGACTCTACGGTGTGACAAATCACGATATCAACATCATTCAAGAACAGTTTCCAGGTTTACCTGTGATTGGGTTCTTTGGGAATTCGGAGTTCGCACCGATTGG
>JAGFCB010000322.1 GCA_022394775.1 Candidatus Poribacteria bacterium | reverse complement strand
GTCCTCAAGATGCTCGCCTTCATGGGGCTTGCCAGCGCGCCTGTTTTCAACTATCCTTACTTGGAAGCCGCGAGTTTGATCCTCGCAACGGTGACTATCGGCTTTTGTCTGCTCCGCGGGCTCCCCTTCTTTTTCATCAGGAAAGCCTCATGTTGAAAAAGTGCCTCACACGCCACGTCATCCTCATCATTATGTCCGTAGCCGTGCTAATCGTTGCGGTTTTTGGTATCCGGACACAACCGCCTTTGAATGATCGTGCGAAGCAAAGCTTTCAGCCGTCCCCCCCAAAGACCCCGGTCCCCTCCCCCGCGGCTCAGGGAAACGGAGACCGAAGGGGCGCACCGCGTCCGGGGGACAATAGGAGTTCGGATGCCTTCCTTGGCACCATCATAGACAACAACATCTTCCGACCGCTCGGTTGGACACCCCCACGCCCGATCGAACCCTATCGCTTACTTGGCACGGTTCTGCCCACAGATGACCGCACGCCCCCGAAAGCCATTCTCCAAACGACCACAGGACAGAGAACCTTGATTGTCTCCACCGGTGAGCAAATAGACGCAGAGACCGAAGTGGTTGAGATCCAACGCAAGCAGGTGAGGCTTTCCACCGAAGGGCAGACGCGGACGTTGACACTCACCGCGCCACACTTTCTAAACCCCTCACGGGTTTCCAACCGATTTGCGTCTCAGAGACAAAGCCCCGTGAGACCGCCCCCGAGTGTCAGACGGATACCGACACCCGCACCCGATCGGATGCTTCCGCTCTCGGAGTGGCAGACGCGTGAGGGGGAAGTGATCCGTCTTGGCGATGCGCGTCTGAAAAACCCCGCGAAGTGGGGACTTCTGCGGCGATAGCGTGCGTTTTTGATACCACCGCATTGCCCTTGTTTTCGTCTAAAAATCAAACCCTCATTTTTTTAACAATTTGTTCCACAATCCGAAAAAGTGACGTTATATCCAAGTAAAAATCGGACATTCCGAGTGGGACTCCCATTTCGGAAAAACTCCGAAAGCGTGGGAAGGATAAAAACGATGGCAAAAGTATCCGTGTCGGCAGCCGTGAAACTCACAGGTATCCCGAAAAGCAGTCTATACAGAGATATTAGCACCGGTAAGGTCTCCGCAACCACTGACGATAGAGATAAAAAGGTTATTGACACTGCCGAACTTGTGCGTGTTTATGGTAAGATCAAAGCCCCGCGACACCCTGATAATGGGAACGCTGGGACTCCCAAATGGGACGACTTGGGACAAAATGGGAACAGTCGGAAAGCAGAGAAATCCAACACCGATGACGCAAATCACAAGATTATTGCCGTCCTTGAGCAACAGGTGGCACAACTCAAAGCGCACGTCGAAAACGCAACCCAACGCGAAACAAAACTCATCGAGATGTTGACAGCTGAACAAGAAAAGACACGCCTCTTGATACTCCCGACACTCGCAGAGAAGTCATCCCTATTTCAGAAGATAAAAACTGTTTTCAGGGGAAGGGGCACTTATGGAAACCAAGAAAACCACTGAAAAGCAAAAAACGAAATACAAAGGTTTTCCAAAGCAGAGACCCCCCAAGGATTTTTACAGGAGAGACGCCCCTGTGACCCTTTGAAGCCGGGATTTAAAATGTCCAATTGATTTTCGGCACAGGGGCATGAGCCCTTATATTTCGTAGGGTTCTTGTTTTTTTTTTCCCTTTGACTATCTTATAAATGATTGGATGCAGGTGAGAATCTAACAGAACTGTGAAAACGTTAAGTTCGGTTTTTTAACCCCTATGTTTACTGGGATGAGAGTTTTGCAAAATTCTCAAAATTGTCTCAATTGCTGCGGAAAAACGTCTGGCATTTTCTGCCGCACTCATTTCCTTGCCTTTATTGAGACACCGCTTTTGGGGTATCCTGTGCGTTCTGTGGGAGCTGGGGTTGCTTTTTCCGTAAAGCAATGATGGATACAATCAAAGCCCC